>DASXEJ010000364.1 GCA_036490175.1 Pirellulales bacterium
CCTTGCTTCTGACGGTCCCGTTGGCGTCAATCAGGAACACGTCGTCGCCATCGTTGTTGAGCGGCATCGAGGGATCGGTCATTGTAATGGGCAACTTGCCTTTCGCCGGGATTGACCCTGAAAGGCGGAATTCGTTGCCCGCTCGATCTTGCAGCTTCCAGCCGTGTAGGCGGATTTCTTGGGCCGTGGAATTTGCCAATGTGACTTCCTCATGGCCTCGATCTCGCCCGACCGGATTCGGCAGCAACGCCACGATCTCCACGCCGTTTGGTTCGATCTTGGCTGGCGGGGCATCAGTTGCAGGAGCCATGCGCTGGCCATGTCGCCAATCCCAGGGCGGGATCGGGTTTGGGTCAGCCCACAGCCCTCGTTTAGCGTCTCGGGCTTCCGCTTCCAATTTGCCGAGAGTTTCGTCTTTGGAATACTTCCTGTACCACCATGCGAAACCGGAGCGGACCAACTCTCGGCTGAGATTCTTGCCATCAGGCAAGATGATGTCAGCCAAAACACGACCGTATCGGTCTTTGCCCTTCGCCTGAACGGTCACGATCTCGCCGAACGCCAAATCGGATGTCGCCTGTTTGGCCTTATTGCCAAACGCCTGATGACTCTCGGGACAGTCGATTCCTTCCAGGCGGATTTTGATCTCTTCCCGATCCCGAAGCACTTTGATCGTGTCGCCATCCGTGATCGCCACGACTTTACCTGTGAATTCCTCGGCCACAGCCGGGACGGGTAGCAGCAAGATCAAAAGGGCAATCAGGCGAATCATGCCGTCGCCTCCGTGCAACTGACAAGCAGCAGCTCAAGCTCCATCGCCACAGCCCGCCGAAACTGATCCAGAACAATCTCTTCAGCCTGCTTGGGCGTGAGGCGCGCAGGTAGCCATTGGTCGTTGGCGAAGGTTTCGGCCAATTGCCGCAAGCCCAGGCGGTCTGGGCCTTCGGTAGTGACTTTGAATCGCATGGAAGTGCCTCCTGAGCCAATTAGCCAGATTCCGCGCCGGGCGCTGGAAATGCCGGTGGAGGAAACTTCGGTACCGGTATGACGAGCAGCAGCACGAAGAGGCCAAAAATGTGGCGGTACCAGGCGATCATCATGCTTCCATTTTTCCGGGGGGCATGGTACGTGGCGCGACCGGATTGCCGAGTATACTGGGCCAAACGACAGCTTCCAATCGCCCGTGGCGTAAGTGCCGGACCGGTCGTGCTGCCACAGGCCGTTACGGAATAATTCCGTATGGGCCGCTGGCAGCGAGACCGATCCATTCAAACGCCCCCGCCAGCCACCGGCATCTGCCGTCCAATCGCGGCTTTTCAGTACAATCAACTCCGGGTGCACCGCTGATAGGCGTCTTGGATTGCTTCTTTCGGTTGCCAACGCAGGTGAAAATTGCCCCAGGCCCTTGGCAGGCCGCCCTCGGGCACAGGCGATCACAGCGACACTCCTTCTTCTGCGCACCATCCTTCCTGGCTACAATTTGACTAACCCTGGCAGCAAGGAGATCCGCAATGCAGTTGGTTATCGAACAACTCGGTCGACTAAACAACGTAACGGTCGATATTAAGCCGTTGACCGTCTTTGTTGGCCGGAATAATACGAACAAAACCTGGGCGGCCTATGCCCTCTATGGTCTTGCTCAGTCTTTATCGTCGAAGCTCTATAACTGGGGCACCTTCTCGGCGCTTAGCGACTACCTCACAATTCCGGCAGAACTTCTCACTCGCATTTCTTCCGCCGCTGCCAACGTATTCGATAGGCAGAAGGCCCTTGCCGCAGACGCACCTGAGACAGATGTCACCGAAATTACCGTTTACCGCCAGGAGCTGCTTGAGAACCTTGAGCTACCCGATCCACTCCGCTTTACGTTCAACGCACAGGCTCTTGGCTTTCTATTGTCGATTGACCCCGCCCTTCTGGGCGACGCACGAGTAAGCCTTGAGTGTGACAGACGGCGCTTTCTCTATGACGGGGTCAATAAAGGTATTACCATCAAATTCAATCGCAATTATCGAAGCATTCAAATTACTACCTTTGGCAATCCGTATTTTAGCCACGGAATTGGTTATAGCACGTCACCGTATCCCCTCGATGATGACCGCAATCTAACTCGCTCACACATTTTAAATTACGTGCGATGGCTGGTACTCGGTGTCCAAGGAAACGTTGTCGCGTTTCCATCGGAGCGCAAGGCCTTATGGACAACCGCAAAGCTTTTGGCGGCCAAGGAACTTACAAATGCTCTGACTGTTCCCGCAAAGGACTTCATCACACTGACAAACATGTTAAACGACCGTAATGCGATGAAGCCGCAAGAGTATTCGCCGCAGCTAGTAGCATTAATGGGAGACAAGGTGCTCGAAGGTGTGCTTGAGTATGAGGGCGATCCCAAAGCGAAGGAGCTTGTTTATCTCGGAGAGAATGCCCCCCCTCTGCCAATGCACTCCGTAGCATCGATGGTTCGGTCTTTATCAGGTCTAGGCATATATCTTCAAACGTTCGGGTATGCAAATATCCCTGATCTAATCATCATCGATGAGCCAGAGATGAACGCGCACCCGGAAGCTCAGCTCAGAATCGCTGAGTATTTAGCGTGTCTGGCAAATCAGGGGATCACGATAGTATTTACTACACACAGTCCTTATATTACCGACCATTTGAATAGCCTGATGGAAGCGTCCAGTCTCTCGGCGGCCAAGCAAGCCACGGTGGCATCTCAGTTCAAGCTGGGCGACCAAAGGGCATTCATATCTCAGGATAAGGTTGCTGCCTATTGGTTCAGAGATAATGGAACGGCAGTGCCGGTATTGAACAAGCAGGAGCGACTTGTCGAAATGGAGACGTTTAGTGATACAAGTGACTATACGGCTAATCTTTACGCACACCTGCTCGATCAAAACGACGGAAAGTAGGTTCTATGCCATTTGACGTTTTGGAGGCGCACTGCTTGCTGCCGGGAACGAGTTATACAGAGCAAGGAAAAACCGTCAGCATTAACAGAGTAGGAGATGAGGCCATTAGGTTTTTTGGAATTGACAATCAAGCATTTCGGGACCATTTCCACGTCCAACAGGTCTGTGATATCCTTGTAGAATATCATAATGGTGCACTGGCAGTCCTCCTCTTCGTCGAGCTAAAGGGTGGAGCGTTAGCGACCGCTGAGCAGCAGATTCGGCGGGCTATACAGGCAATCCGCTCGTGCTTGAAAGGTGTCTGGTTGCAGCGTGCGCTCATAATATCAACAGGAGCTAAGGCGAATGTTGCGGCTGGAATCCAAAAACGCCTTAAACGTGACACCAACGTCACGGCGTTTATCAAGAGCTTGCCAAAGGGAACTTGGTCGTTGCGCCAGCCAGATTATCTTAATCCTGCGTAGTTGTGGTGATTTGGGTGGGGCCTGGGCGATTCGAGAAAGCGTTCTCGCCGATAGACAAGTCCTGCAAGAGCGAGGGGCACGCGATCGGCCCCGCCGCCACCGGCCAATACCGAGGAGTCGGTAAATGCCAAGGGCAGCCCGGTTGAGTTCCGTCACGATCAAACGCCTCGCGGCTTTTCCGCACGGCTGCTGGAACACTTGCCCAACAAAAAGGCCCGCCGAGATCGTATTTGACCATGGCGGGCCGCTTGAGCTGCTTGGTGAATCTCAGCCCCTACAGCCGCTCTTTGATCGACTTGAGCTTGTCGATCAGTTGCTCGGCATGGAGCAGCCCACCGACCTTCGTGACGAATTCGAAGGCCGAATCGAGGGCATGATGGGCGGCGTGTGGTGCCGCTCCATTTGCACTGAACTTGCGGCCAGCTTTACGACCTGGTTTGCCCTTTGGTTTGCCGGGCTTCTTTTTCGACGTGGCCTTGATGTTGTAGATCAGGCCTGGCGTAACCTTCAACTCCTTCGCCAGTTCGGCAACGGACTTGCTGGGATTGGCGGCTAATGCTTCACGGACTTTGGCAGACTTGCTGGTTTTGGCTTTTGCCATTTGGTCACCTTCGTGCTTGTAGGAGCGTTCGACAAGCTACGAGGATAATTGGGCTGGGGGCGCTTTGCTATAAAGTCGCGGTAGATTTATAGGCTACGAGGTGTTTCGTGCCACGGTCCGATGGGTAACACTGGATGCGACTGCTAACGGTCAGCTCGGCCCCGCAGCCGCCTGCCAGTACCGAAAATCGGTAGAGGCCGAGGGCAGCGTGGTCGAGCAAGAGCCTATTGGCACGGACGACGAGCGCAGCGTATCTTTGTCATTGCAGCCGAAGTGCCCGATTCCCTCTGAAGCGTCGCCACTACGGGATATGCGATATGCTCAAAATCGACCGAACCGCCAAAACCTTTTCCCGACTCGAAACGCCGGCGCTGGCCGATGCCTCGATAACTGAGCGGTACGACTTGCAGGAATTTATCTGCAACAGCCCACAAGCATTCTTCGAGGAAATCGGCCAAGAACTGTTTCTGATCGGCAAAGAAATCGCGCCATCGCCAAACGTCCAAGACCGGATCGACGTACTTGCGTTGGACAAGGAAGGCTTGGCAGTGATCATCGAGCTGAAACGCGGGAGCCACAAGCTGCACATGCTTCAGGCAATTACATATGCCGGCATGGTGAACAAGTGGCAGGCCCAGGACTTTACTCAACGACTCGACGCAGCACGCCAAGATGAGCTAGCCGATTTTCTTGTTGGGGAAACGGACGACATCAACCGGCAACAGCGGATCATCCTGGTCGCTGAAGCATTCGATTATTCTGTACTTGTTGCCACCGAATGGTTGACTGAGCAATACGGCGTGGACATTCATTGCTGCCGGTTATCCTTGGCCTGCGACAAAACGAACAAGAGCGATTTTGTAGTCTGCTCGAACGTTTACCCTGCCCCAGAGCTGACGGGTATCGCAGCGCCGCGCGTGCATGGGAAGGTAAGCAAGCCGCCAAAATGGCCGGACTGGACAACGGCTCTGGCAAACATCGCCAACCAAGCTATGGTTACATTCTTCAAGGAGGAATTGCAGAACAACCAGGAAAACTACTTGCCCAAGCGGTTTCTCAAATACCGTATTAATGACAGGTGGCGATGGTCGGTTACAGTGCGGAGCGGCTACGCTTACGTTTGGCAGCGGGGTCGATTTGACGGGGACGATGATTACTGGAAACAACGTCTAAGTAAGCGAAGCGACGTTGTCCCAGTCCAAGATGCCCGAGCGTTGCGATTTGTCCTGGAAACAGCCGGTGACTTCCAAGCGTTCCGTGAAGCCGTAAAGAAGGACCTCATTACGCGGACTTGGCTCACGGCCGACGAAAGTGAGGTTGACGACGGCGGCACTGGGGAGGACGGCTGAAGCCGCATGCAGCACTCATGGGCCTTCTTGACCGCTTCTTCAAGCCGCCAACGCAAGAAAAGTTTGCAAGCCTCCTGGCAGCGGCCTTGCGGGCTGCCGGCGACCCGCGAACCTCGCGCTATGACGCTGAGAATTCGCGGCTCGAGTTCACCGAAAAGGGCAAGCCCGCCGGCGTGCTGAACGTGGTCAATTTATTCGGCGAATATCTCCGGATAGCCAAGGCCGAACGGGCGACGTGGCTAAAAAAGAACTGCGTAGGCCTGCTCAATAGGATGGAGGTGCCCGAGGACTTCGAAGATGCCAAACCCGACTTGTTGCCAACTATCCGGCCTCGAGCAATGCTTGACGTGCTGCGGCTGGATCAAGAAATCGCCGGTTCTACTGAGCCCACGGAACTAGCTGCCCTGCCATTGAGCGAGCACCTGGTCGTCTGCCTCGCCTACGACCTGCCAAACACCATGCAACTCGTGAACAACAAGGCATTGCGGCAATGGGGCGCTAGCGCCTACGAAGCGGGCGAAATCGCACGCCACAACTTGGAGGCGCGGCCTTTCAACCTGATCAGGACAACCAGCAATCTCTACGTGTTTGAATGCGGCGATGCGTACGACTCCAGCCGAATGCTGATGCTCGATAAGGTTCGAGACCTTGAGTTCCAGGGTAAGACCATTGCAATACCCATCACCCGCAATTGTCTGATGGTGACTGGGTCGGAGGAACTCGATGGGTTGGGGCAGATGGCTGAACAAGCCGAATCAATGAAAGAAGATCCTCGGCCTCTCTGCTCCATTCCGCACATGCTCGACGGCGACGAATGGCATGCTTGGCAGCCACCGGCCGATCATCCCCACTACGCAAAGTTCCGGACGTTGGAGCTTCGTTGTCTGTTCGGTGAATATGCTGAGCAGAAACAGCAACTCGAAAAACTGCATGAGAAGACTGGGCTCGACGTATTCGTAGCAACTTTTAGTGTGATCGATAAAAGCGGCCGGCTTCTCAGTTGGTGCGTCTGGTCGAAAGGCATCGTGAGTTGGCTGCCCAAAACAGATTTCGTGGGTTTGTACGACCCAGACGTGAAGGCTCATCGTTTTGCGAGATGGGATCGGATGATCGAGGTGGCGAGTTCCTTAATGAAGCCGCTCGACCTGTATCCGCCACGTTGGGCTGTCGACGACTTTCCAAGCGAAGAGCAGTTTGGGCAAATGGCCGTCGAGGACTGGTCAAAATAACGCCGAGTAGCAGATTCAATTACCGGTAATTGCGTTGCGAACTGCGACCAAGCACTGAGGAGGAAGCATGACGCGACAATCCAGCAGGCTGGCCATGATCGTCGTGGTACTGGCTTTGACATCGCCGGCCTGGGCATGGAACGCCGCCGGCCACATGGTCACCGGGGCGATTGCCTACAGCACGCTGAAGGCCTCAAATCCTGATGCCCTCGACAAGATCGTCGCCATCCTGAAGCAGCATCCGGAATTTGACCAGCGCTGGGCACGGCCACTGAGCGAAGTCACTGACGACGAGCAAGGCCTCAACTTATTCATGCTTGCCGCCCGATGGCCCGACGATATTCGGCGGGAGAGGGAATTCACGCATCCCAAGTGGCACTACATCAATCTGCCCTTCAAGCCGGCGGGCCAGCCAGACTCGGTGCAGCCGCCAGAGCTGGACCCCGAGAACATCCGCGTTGGCTTTCGCCAAAATGTCGGCGTGCTGCAAAGCGATGCCAGCGATGCCGAAAAAGCCGTGGCGCTGTGCTGGGTGCTCCACCTGGTCGGCGATGCCCATCAGCCGCTGCACACGGCAACGCTGTATACGACTGAATTTCCCGAGGGTGATCGCGGCGGGACGCATTTCTTCATCCGGGCAAGGGAAGGCTCAAGGCCCATTGGCCTGCACACGATCTGGGATGACTTTATGCTGGGGTCATCGAAGTTCAGGCGAGTGCATAACAAGGCTATCGAGCTGCGAGCAGAATACCCACGAGATCAACTCCAAGAACTCGAGCCGGCGCCAACGGCAGTCAATTTCGAGGCATGGTTGCAGGAAAGCTTTGAAACGGCCCGGATGGTGGCGTACGACAACGGGCAATTGGCTGGATCACCCGACAAAGCGGATGCTCCCGTGCTGCCGGATGGGTATCTTGCCGAGGGGAAGCGGGTTGCCTGCCGGCGCGGTGCGTTGGCTGGGAATCGGATGGCTGGGGTTTTGGCGTCGGTTTTTCGGGATGCTGGGGCTAGTGGTCAGCAGCGCCCGTAGAAAGATACGCGTATCTTTCAACGGGGGGCCTGTTTCGCCCTTTTTGCGCGTCAAATCCATGTCCGGTGAAATCGACTGCCCGTTCTGCAACCCGCCGCCAGCAGAGCTGCTGCTCCAAAGCCAAGTTGCCTTTGGGTGGCTCGACGCATTTCCAGTGTCGACGGGCCATTCGCTCATAGTGCCTCGGCGACACGTTCAGAGCATTTTCGAGCTGCCGTCAGCCGAGCAGGCAGACCTTTGGCAGCTCGTTGCGCAGGCTCGACGAATACTGCTGGACCGTTTTCGCCCAAGCGGCTTCAACATTGGCGTCAACGACGGGATTGCAGCCGGCCAGACTGTCGGGCATGCTCATCTGCACGTGATTCCACGGTACGATGGCGATGTTCCCGATCCGCGTGGAGGCATTCGGTGGGTATTGCCGGCGAAAGCCCGATATTGGCCGAACCAGGGATAAAACCGCCCACTCCGGCCGAGCAGATCACGTTCCTGCGCAATATCCAGCGTTTGCTGGCCGAGGGGCGATTTGTCGCCACCTACAAGTACGCGCTGCTGATTGCCCTGGCCGACATTTCGGTTGAGCTGGGCGATGATTCCGGCGGCGCGTTGCTCGTGCCCACGAGCATAATCGCCGAAAAATTCATTCAGTATTATTGGCGACAGGTTGTTCCCTTTGTCGGCGTTGCCGGTCAACGGAGCGACGTTCTCCAACAGAATACTGGGACCCAGGCTGCAATCATCAACATGGTTGCCGAAGCACGCACAACGGTCGGCGGCTCCTACGCAAAGGCCCGCCACGACCCCCAGCACTTGCACTTGGTGAAAAGCGTCGAAGGC
>DASXEJ010000365.1 GCA_036490175.1 Pirellulales bacterium
GAGCTGTTGTGCCGCAAGAAGCTCGCCGAGATTCGCAAAGTCAATCGCGGAACACAGGCGGCCGTTGCTCCAAAGATCGTCCTCCGCCGGTGCGGATACGCCCTGAAATAGCCGGCCGACCACCTCCGCCAAGTGCTGGCCTAGCCGGCGGTACGACTCCATTTCTTGCGCAGAATAGAACTGATCGTCTGTAGATTGATGCGGGAAGCTCCGATCGGCCGCGCGTTGTGCGAGCAAATCGACGCCCTCGGTCCCGTGCAAACAAGGTTTCATCACGACCAGAAGCCCCTCGGCCTTTGCATCGTGCTTGCTCTTTGGGTACTGAATTCTGGCGATCAAGTAGTTACGCTCAGTGAATCCTTGCCGGTTTAGCATCAGCGGCAAAATATCCAGTCCGTCGGCGGGTGCGCCCTTCGCGTCGAAGCTCGTGATTTTGACGTCCTGGTGCACGCGCGCCAATCGAACCACCGCGGCCAGGTCCGCAAACTTATGTTTCGGGTCGCATCCGGCATCGAGCGCGAAAATTAAGCTACATCGCCTCCGCAGTAACGCAAGAACTCCGGTGTTATCGGCAAATCCGCCGTCCGAGACAGGAAAATATCGGGCTTTTTCCGGCAGTCGGAAGATGTCGCGCAAGAGGCGATATACGCGTGGTATCCCCGGGGCCGCGAATTTAGGATTCGGAAGCCACTGACCGATGTCCAGGTTTAGAGCGAAACCGAAGATGGCTGCCGCCAACGATTGAAACTGCAGCGGATCAATCACCGCGCCGGAAACCGCCATCGCGTCGGCAAGCGAGATGTCCTCGCTCAGGTATTGCTCGTACTCCGACGTCTCTCGCCAACCGGTGGCAGTACTGCCGCAGTACTTCTGCGAGAACAAAAAGCCTCTTGCGTCGCGGCGGTCGGCTTCCAGGTCGCGACATTGCTTGTTCACGGTTTCCAGGGACGTAACTCGTGCCACGTTCAGCGTGGCATTGATCAAGTGGTATGGCCCGCCGAAATCGGTTGTGTTCAGATCACTTAACTTCTGGTTGGGCGGCGTCCTCGGTTCGCCGCCATCTTTCTCCCGCGTCTGTAGAAACGCAAAGGCAAGCCGGTCGCGGTAGAAGCGATAGAACGAGATTGCGTTCACGTCCGCGCACAAGAGAATGGCAAAGACGAATCCAGATCCCAGCAAGATCAACAATCGCAATACCTGATCCGCGGCGATCACGTTCCAACGGTAGGTCTTCGTCGCGTCGTAAAAGCACTCGGGTCGCACTGCCCGCAGAAGCTTGTAATTCAGAGACCGCCGATTCGCGGCGTACCAGTCGGTCCTGCTGGATGGCGCGGCGTCAGCGAGGACCTCGTAAAGACTTGGATCGACAGGCAGTTGCCGGTCGGTGAACCATTTGTTGATTTCGGCAGCCTCTGGAAGGCTGATCGGCACTCGATCCGCGATCGCGTGCGGGTAGGTAAGCTCGATAAATCGTGGCTCTGAAGAATCGAGAAGTCGTGCAGCAAAGCCATTGTGCGACAAGACCGTCGCATTGAACGCATCGCAAAACTGCTGTCGAAGCGTGGGCAGCGGCTGGAGACTTTTGAGCGTCTCGATAGCATCGAAAAAACTGCTCGGGGTCCACGACCATGCCGCTTGATCCGCATTCCATAGCGTCTGATTCCGATCGTGCTCACGCAGTTTGTCGGCCAGGTCGGGCCCAATATTGCCAAGCTGCCGATGGCCAAGCGCGTACAGCTCTTTGAGCTTTTGTTCCGGCAAAGGACCACGATCCTGCTCGTCGATGAGCGAGTAAAAGCTGACGAATTCCTCCGCATTTAACGGTTTAGGCGCATCCTTCGGGTGCGCTATGTTGTTGGTCAGATCCGTGTGGCCGTCGAGGGTCTTTTCCGTGAGGCCCAGGAACGCCGGCCAACTCATGACGTCGCCGGGTCGAATTCGGTTGTCCGGGGAGCTGGCCGTGCCGCCAATCCCCGGCTCTGCGATGAACCCAAAAATGGCGAGCGGTATCCCGACGATGATGGCCGTCGACGCACCATAAAATAAGATCTTGTCCTTGATTCCACGCGGCGAAACGGCGCATTGCATCAACTTCGCCGGCCGAAGCAAAGGCAATAGTCCAGCTCCAATCGCCGCCAGGAGCCAAGAGCTCAGGCCGGCGTCAGGACTCAATTTCGAATCGTTGTCAAACAAGAACGCCAGAACGCCCGTCGTCGAGTACGGGTTGACGAGCATCATGACGGTGCCCAAACCGAAGGTCGCCGCCACAAGAATCAGGCACTGCTGGGTGAAGTTCTCCGGAGCTTCACCGTGAGAGAAAAAATAAGATCTCACCCAGGCGAAAAACCAACAGGCCAGGGCGACCACGAACGGCAACATCGCGACAAACAGATCCTTGTCGCAGCCAAAAACGGCAAGTGCGTCGCGAACACGCGGGTAGTCGAACAAACGCCACACGATCGCGATCAGCGATGCGATGAATACAAGCCCTGAGAGGGCGAGCAACAGATTCACGCACAATCCGATCAGGTATTTATTGGTTGCTTCCCAGGGACGTTTGAGATACTTGCCCCCGTAGATGATGCGTTTGACGGGCCCCGACAGCCCATCGCCGTCTTCGGCGGTTCCGTCGAGCGGAAACCAGTCATCGTTGAGAATCCGGTTGTGCTTGCCCTTATTGTGCTTGTCGGCCCCAGGAGGTTGAGCCGTGCATATCGCAGAGCTGAATGCCGACCCGATATAGCTGCCGCCCGAGACCGTCGAGAGGTAGTCGATGAATTTGAGAAGGCGGCACTCGTGCAGGCCCTTCAATACGCCGAGACCAAGCGCCGCGGAGCGAATTCCGCCGCCCGACAATGCGAGGCCGACCAGATCATGCGGAATCTCGTCGGACGATTGCCCACCCGATTCCTCGAACTTCAGCTGTTTACGTCGCTCGTGGACGGCGCTTGCCTCCTGCCGACGCAACTCAATGTAGTTAGTGAGCAGGGGGGATTTGTCCATGGCCGTGACCATCCTTTCGACCAGATATGGGCCCGCGCTAGTTCTTTCGGAGGGGGCTTTAGCCGCCCGCTTTGGGCGTTTTGCCATCTTGACGAATCAGCAGCGAGAATTCCACCATTCTCGGCCAAATCCGTCGGGAAAAGATCGGCCACGGGGCCGATTCCGTGGCGGACTTTATCCAATCGGCAAACTTTGCGGTTAGTCGTCGCGCGATGGCCGATCACTCTAGGCGGCGCGCCGGCATGCCAGAGCGCTGCGTCGCGGTGTCTCAGCAGCGCGAGAAGTGACCAGGGCGTGGGCAGACACTGCCCCGATCGGCGGCGTTAAGTTGCGCGATCACGCAAGACCGAGGGGACACGCCGCTCGGTGGATCTGCCGATTCGTCCCGACCGCGTCATCCTAGACCTGCATGCTCAGCCGCGGCGTGCCGCCTCGATGGCGGCGACGTCGATCTTTTTCATCTGCATCATCGCCTCAAAGGCGCGCTTGGCGGCCGCGCGATCGGAACTTGTGAAGGCCTCGGTCAGAGCAATCGGCGTGATC
>DASXEJ010000366.1 GCA_036490175.1 Pirellulales bacterium
GAGCTGTTGTGCCGCAAGAAGCTCGCCGAGATTCGCAAAGTCAATCGCGGAACACAGGCGGCCGTTGCTCCAAAGATCGTCCTCCGCCGGTGCGGATACGCCCTGAAATAGCCGGCCGACCACCTCCGCCAAGTGCTGGCCCAGCCGGCGGTACGACTCCATTTCTTGCGCAGAATAGAACTGGTCGTCTGTAGCGTGATGGGGGAAGCTCCGATCGGCCGCGCGTTGTGCGAGCAAATCGACGCCCTCGGTCCCGCACAAGCAAGGCTTCATAACGATGAGAAGCCCCTCGGCTTTTGCTTCGTGCTGGCTCTTCGGGTACTGAATTCTGGCGATCAGGAAGTTCCGCTTAGTGAATCCATGCCGGTTCAGCTTCAGCGGCAAAACATCCAGTCCGTCAGCGAGTGAGCCCTTCGCGTTGAAGCTCGTGATTTCGACGCCCTGGTGCACACGCGCCAATCGAACGACCGCGGCCAGGTCCGCAAACTTGTGTTTAGGGTCGCATCCGGCGTCGAGGGCGACAATCAAGCGGCAGCGCCTCCGGAGTAACGCAAGAACTCCGGTGTTGTCGGCAAATCCGCCATCCGAGACAGGAAAATACCGGGCGTTATCCGGTAATCGGAAGATGTCGCGCAAGATGCGATAGACGCGTGGTATCCCTGGGGCCGCGAATTTAGGATTTGGAAGCCACCGGCCGATGTCAAGATTCAGAGCGAAACCGAAGATGGCTGCCGCCAACGACTGAAACTGCAGCGGATCAATCGCCGCGCCGGAAACTGCCATCGCGTCGGCAAGCGAGATGTTGTCGGCAAGGTATTGCTCATACTCCGACGTCTCTCGCCAGCCGGTGGCAATACAGCCGCAGTACTTCTGCGAGAACAAAAAGCCTCTTGCGTCGCGACGATCGGCTTCCAGGTCGCGACATTCCTTGTTGGCGGCTTCCAGGGACGTAACGCGTGCCACGTTCAGCGTGGCATTGATCAGGTGGTATGGCCCACCGAAATCGGTCGTGTTCAGATCACCTAACTTCTGGTTGGGCGACGTCCTCGATTCGCCGCCACCGTTGTCCCGGGACTGTAGAAACGCAAAGCCAAGCCGGTCGCGGTAGAAGCGATAGAACGAGATTGCGTTCACGTCCACCAGCAAGAGAACGGCAAAGGCGATTCCCGATCCCATCAAGATCAAGAATCTCAATAGCTCGTCCGCGGCAATCACGTTCCAACGGTAGATCTTCGTCGCGTCGTAAAAGCACTCGGTTCGCACTGCCCGCAGAAGCTTGTAATTCAGAGACCGCCGATTCGCGGCATACCAGTCGGTCCTGCTCGATGGCGTGGCGTCAGCGAGAACCTCGTAAAGGCTTGGATCGACAGGCAGTTGCCGGTCGGTGAACCATTTGTTGATCTCGGCAGCCTGTGGAAGCTTGATCGGCACTTGATCCGCAATCGCCGCCGGGTAGGTAAGCTCGATGAATCGTGGCTCTGAAGAACCGAGAAGCCGTCCCGCGAAGCCATTGTGCGACAAGACCGTCGCATTGAATGCATCGCAAAACTGCTGCCGAAGCGCAGGCAGCGGCTGGAGACTTCTGAGTGTCTCGATAGCATCGAAAAAACTGCTCGGAGTCCACGACCATGCTGTTTGATCGGCACTCCATTGCGTCTGATTTCGATCGTGCTCACGCAGTTTTTCGGCCAGGTCGTGCCCGACATTGCAAAGCTGCCGACGGCCAAGCGCGTACAGCTCTTTGAGCTTTTGTTCCGGCAAAGGACCACGATCCTGCTGGTCGATGAGCGAGTAAAAGCTGACGAATTCCTCCGCATTTAACGGTTTGGGTGCAGCCTGCGGGACCGCTACGTTGTTGATCCGATCCGTGTGGCCGTCGAGGGTCTTTTCCGTGAGGCCCAGGAACGCCGGCCAACTCATGACGTCGCCGGGTCGAATTCGGTTGTCCGGGGAGCTGGCAGTTCCGCCAATCCCCGGCTGTGCAACGAACCCAAAGATGGCGAGCGGTATCCCGACGATGATGGCCGTCGACGCGGCATAAAATAAGATCTTGTCTTTGGTTCCATGCGGCGAAACGGCGCATTGCATCAACTTCGCCGGCCGAAGCAAAGGCAATAGTCCAGCACCAATTGCCGCCAGGAGCCAAGAGCTCAGGCCGGCGGCAGGATCTAATTTCGGATCGTTTCCAAATAAGAACGCGAGAATGCCCGTCGTAGAGTACGGATTGACGAGCATCATGACGGTGCCCAAGCCGAAGGTCGCGGCCACGAAAATCAGGCACCGCTGGGTGAACTTCCCAAGAGCTTCACCGTGAGGGAAAAAATAAGATAACACCCAGGCGAGAAACCAGCAGGCCAGGGCGACCACGAACGGGAACATCGCGACGAACAGGTCCTTGTCACAGCCAAATACGGCAAGTGCGTCGCGAACACGCGGGTAGTCGAACGAACGCCATGCGATCGCGATCAGGGATGCGATGAATACGAGCCCCGAGAGCGCGAGCAACAGATTCACGCACAATCCGATCAGGTACTGATTGGTGGCTTCCCAGGGACGTTTGAGATATTTGCCCCCGTAGATGATGCGTTTGACGGGCCCCGAAAGTCCGTCGCCGCCAGCGACTGCTCCGTCCAGCGGAAACCAGTCTTGGTTGAGAATCCGGTTGTGCTTGCCCTTATTGTCCTTGTCGGCCCCGGCCGGTTGCGCCGCGCATATCGCCGAGCTGAATGCCGACCCGATATAGCTGCCGCCCGAGACCGTCGAGAGGTAGTCGATGAATTTGATCAGGCCGCACTTGTGCAGCCCCGTCAATACGCCGAGACCGAGCGCCGCGGAGCGAATTCCGCCGCCCGACAATGCGAGGCCGACCAGATCATGCGGAATCTCGTCGGAGGATTGCCCACCCGATTCCTCGAACTTCAGCTGTTTACGTCGCTCGTGGACGGCGCTTGCCTCCTGCCGACGCAACTCAATGTAGTCAGTGAGCAGGGGGGATTTGTCCATGGCCGTGACCATCCTTTCGACCAGATATGGGCCCGCGCTAGTTCTTTCGGAGGGGGCTGTAGCCGCCCGCTTTGGGCGTTTTGCCATGTTGACGAATCAGCAGCGAGAATTCCACCATTCTCGGCCAAATCCGTCGGGAAAAGATCGTGCACGGGGCCGATTCAGTGGCGGACTTTATCCAATCGGCAAACCTTGCGGTTAGTCGTCGCGCGATGGTCGATCACTCTAGGCGGCGCGCCGGCATGCCAGAGCGCTGCGTCGCGGTGTCTCAGCAGCGCGAGAAGTGACCAGGGCGTGGGCAGACACTGCCCCGATTGGCGGCGTTAAGTTGCGCGATCATGCAAGACCGAGGCGACACGCCGCTCGGTGGATCTGCCGATTCGTCCCGATGGCCTCATCCTGGACCTGCATGCTCAGCCGCGGCGTGCCGCCTCGATGGCGGCGACGTCGATCTTTTTCATCTGCATCATCGCCTCAAAGGCGCGCTTGGCGGCCGCGCGATCGGAACTTGTGAAGGCCTCGGTCAGAGCAATCGGCGTGATC
>DASXEJ010000367.1 GCA_036490175.1 Pirellulales bacterium
TCGTCCACGTCGTGATGGGCCGGGACACCCTGCGCATCCTGGCCCATCCGAAGCCCGGCGAGAACCAGGAACTGCTCAAGCAGTCCAACCCGCTGGCCGTCGGTCAGTGGCATCGCGTGAAGATCGGGTTCCGCGGCCCGCGGATCATCGCCATGGTCGACGGTCAGACCTTCACCGCGACGCACGACTGCATTCGCGAGCAAAAGCTCAGCTTTGGCCTCGGCGGCGACTCCGGCGGCCCCGCCGGCGAACAGGCCGGCGCCCTCGAGTTTCGCAAACTCGAAATCAGCACCCTGCCGTGAGCCAGGTCCCACGGGCATCCCGATGATCCGGCCCTGATCCTTCGATACCTAACCGGGGGTCGGGGCCGCAGGCGCGAGAATGCCCGGTTGGCTGGCGCGCGATCACTCTTCCGGTGCTCCGAGTTGAACGAGCTTGTGGGCTGCGGACCAGAAATGGAACTCCCGCGCGCGCTGGACGAGGCAGTGACCGGTGGAATCCCGATAGCTGAGGTCGGCGCCAGCGGCGGCAAGCAGCTTGATCGAATCGTTCGAGTGGCCAAGCATGGCGAAATAGAGCGGCGTCTGGCCCTGTCCGTCGCGCGCTTCAACCGACGCTCCGGCAGCTAGCAGACGCTTCACCAAACGCGGCCACCTCCAACGGGCAGCGCACATCAGCAGGGTCTCGCCCTTATCATTGCGCAGGTCCACCACGCCGCCGTCAGCGAGGTGTGCCTCGACGGCGGCTTCGTTCCCGGTTGCGACCGCCTTAAACGCCGGCAGCCTTTCCTGCGGCTTTTCGTGGTCCTCAGCGGGCCGCAGGCCCGCCATGAACTGTGAGAAACCGTACGCGATCAGGTGGATATCTTCGGGCCCGCCGTTGATGTGGTCCCAGAGGTAGATCTTGCCATAATCGCGACCCCGGACCGCCAGCAACACCCAGTCTCCCCAACAGCTCGCGATCGGCAGCATCGTGTCAGGGATACTACCTTCAAGCCGGTACGCCGTCCTGCGCATGTCCTCCTCGTACTCCGGGGCCTGCGGGAACAGGCCTTCAACTCTCTGTACGGTGCCGCCTGAAACGAGATCGGCCGGCGCGAGGATGTCGAAGTCAACCGGATGATTAAAATAGCCCCCATTGAAGCGCAAAAGAAACTCGGCAAAATCGGCCGGCCATTGAATTCCGAGCTCGCTGGCAATCCGCCCCAAGTCGGCGGCCGTCAGCGCCGGCTCGTACGAGTCCTGTAACCGCCGCATAATTGGATTGGCGTCTTGGTCGAATAATGGGTTCACGAGCGTATCCTTTGCTATGGTCGCCGTCTTATGTGGGATCCTTCTGGCTGCCGGGTACCTGTACTGCGCGCTCGACCTCAGTTCGTAGATCATCCTCGGCTTGTTGTAGCAGCCCCTCGTATTGGCCGGGCGGCAGCTTGTGCAATAGCAACTGCGAATTGATCTGGTAGACGCGGCCGTTGTATGCCCGCATCGCGCTTTCCAGCCGGTTGACGGTGTCTTCGTCGATGTATGGCACGGTGACTTTCACTTTTTGTGCGATGCGATTGAACGCGTCGGCAGTCTGGCGCTGTGCCATCGCCGCGCCGCTTTCGGCGTGCTGGTTGGCAACCTTGTATGCAAGCGCCGTCCTGCCCTGGCTCTTATCGGTGTTCGCAATGATA
>DASXEJ010000368.1 GCA_036490175.1 Pirellulales bacterium
CTGCGCCCCGTTAACCGGTCGAAAATGGTCTCAGTCACCGGGCGCGGACGCCACATCATCGCCCTGGCCCAAGCCGCCCTCGCGCAGGTACACTTGGTACTCCCGCGCCTGTAGCTCAGGGGATAGAGCAACGGTTTCCTATTGCAAGTTAGCGCACTGACCAGAAGTGCCAAAAGCGTCGGGAAAACCTAGGAAACTAGGGTTTTTTGATGCGCTGAGTCGAACGTCGAAAAGGGTGTACAAACAGGTGTAAACGTGTCGTGTCGGGTGTACGTACACCCGCGTTGCGGCGTCATCGCCAGAGACCATTCGGGCGGGCTGCCCTCTTCCCTCATGCCCTGCGTGCTTGCCAGCGTCGATACGCGAGCAACGCTAGTCCGCCAAGTGCGGCGAGGATTAGAGCCGAGGGCTCGGGAACGTTCGGCACGATGGCACATGCAGTGCCTAAGCCGTCGATCAGCCATAGGGGGCCAGTGCCTTCCGTGATGCCGGACAAGATCGTGCGATTGCCGGTCGCTGGGTCGATTTGCAAGACATTGTTGCCGAGGTGATCGATTACCAGAAGAGTGCCATTCGGCTCGATGGCAAGTTGGGAGCCGTCGATTGCGATGGCTGGTCCTGTGCCCACGCTCCCTCCAGATACAATGGTGCGGTCACCAGTCAGCGGATCAATCTGCAGAATCTCACCGCCGGTCAATGGACCGGGAGTTTGCTCCAAAAGCAGATTGCCCGACCCGTCGTACACGATACCAGCGGGATAGCTGATTGCCGGTCCGGTTCCGACCCCGCTGCCCGACACGATCGTCTGAATGCCGGTGGTTGAGTCGAGCTTGATGATATCGTTTGAAGTGCCGGCGTTCCCGATGATCAGGTTGGTTCCATTTACGACGAATCCGACCGATGCCAGATTGTCGCCGCCAAGTACCGCTGTTCGGTTGCCGGTGGCCGGATCGACATACAGGAGTGGGCCGCCGCTAAGCAGGATGTTGCTGCTTAACTGCAACGCTCCGTCATATTGTGATCCCGGCCCGGTTCCTACCGACGCGCTGGTAATGATCGAACGGTTGCCGGTGGCCGGATCGACGCGATACAAAGATTGGGCGGTGCCGCCGGCAACGAGCAAGCTCCCATCTGGTGCGAAGCTAATGGAAGTGCCACCCAGCAGGACGGGACCCGTGCCATGCGTGCTATCAGATAGAATCGTGCGGTCACCCGTCGTAGGGTCGACAACAACGATGGCGCCGCCGACAGAAAGGCGGTTGCTAAAACTCGCTGCCACGACGATATCGCCAGGCACCAGAGTGACAGCCTGGGCAAGCCGCCATGACGGGGAAAACGCTGCAAGGAACCCGGTAAGCAGAAGACATGTTTTTATGTTCATGAGCAGACCTCATTTACGCGACGAGAGTAACGCGATGCAACGATGCAGCATTAACAAAGAGTGCTACAACGTGGACAGATATGATGTCGCCGGGAAAAAGTGTGCCTTGGGTCGGCTATAACGACCCAGCGAGTCCGGCTTTAGATGACGCTCAGTAGCGTGCTCCGAGAGGGACGTTCCTACGAAGGCGAAGATACCCGTTTGAAACGTCCACGTTGTTGACAGCATAAAATGCCCTCTACTCGGGGGCAAGTAAATTCGGATGGTCCATGATCTGGCCCCCATCTGCCGCCATCGGTTCGGCTTGCTCGTCTAGCCAATAACCGTATCGAAGTCCTTCCCATCACGCCAAAGCCTGCGAACTAACGTCGCAGCCTCAGTCACAATCGATCGCGGCGCTGCTAGGCGCGTGTTCTCGCCACGACCGAGATGTCAAACAAATCCGAATACCCCGTACGCGCCATGGCCTTGGTTGATCTTGACCCTGACGTTCTCCTGCTCGTGGTGTGGTAGGTTGGCGATGTCGTTGACGAGGATCGGCATGCTGCAAATTGTGGCAAGGGCGATTTATCCGTGTCATAATGTCGCCCGGAATGCCACAATTGGATTAATCAAATCGAAAGCGAGCACGCAAATGGCCGCCACATGGATGGAAGTCGCCAGCGGTACGCCAGCAGACTCCACAATCGCCCCATCAGTCGAACAGTCCCTTACATTACTGCAAGCGACGTTTCCGGGTAGGTACGATAAGCACAACCCCGCAACGATCAGGAAGAAGATGGGAAAGACGCGGCAGCACACATCGGGGGGAATGATTACGAGCTTGCGAATTTGGTCTCATTTCGACAGCGGCAATGTGGATATAACGGTGTTCTTTTTCCTGCGCCTTCGATTCTGTCCAGAATGCTACGTGATGACCGCGGGAACTTCGCTCACCGACGAACAAACGCTCTACAAAGAGATCTCCCTAACTCCCGTGCCAAATATAAAAGCCGACACTAAGGTTCCAAAAATTGAATTCCTCAATATAAACAAACTCCCAGATGACATTACAGCTGCTGGCAACACAGATGGTGCAAAGGCATTAGGGCGAGCATTCCAACTCGGCATTACAGCGACGACGATTACAGCCAATTCGAATCCCTATAGTCTAGGGCCGCCCTGGGCGGATTCGACGACAGCATTTATGCGCTGGCATTGCTTAGATTAGCATCGCGACATCTCCTTCAATCGATCATGTACGGTGCGTCGCTCATGGTTTTCTTATTTCGGCCACTGGGCTGGTAACCGTGTTGAAGTCCTTGCCATCGCGCCAGAGCCTGCGAGCTAGCTCCGTGACGTCAGTAACCGTTGCCAGCGGCGCCGCTAATCGCGTCCACCCACCGCCAGACGGTTCCTTCACTAAGCCGTAGATCCAGTAGGTGCCCTGCTCGCACTTAATCTTCACCCCGAAGTCGTCACGCTCGGCTTCGAGCACGAGCTGGCCCTCGTGGTGCGGCAGGTTGGTCATCTCGTTAATGATCACTTCTCTCATGCCGCGAGTTTATCGTCGTCGCCATACCGTTTCGCAAGTTAAAAAAGGATGCAAACCTGCAATCGTCGTAACACGCTAGCACATGATCGCAGAGATATTCCTTCGCAAGGAACCGCCTTCTTCGTTGACGAAAATGTAATCGATCGACAGAATGCGATTCTCGACTATCACCTTGGACGAATTGGCGGAGAAAAAGCATGAGGCGCATTCTTGTAGGCATCGGCATTGTGATTGGCTTGGGAGTATTTGTCGATTGCGCGAATGCGCAGTACAAACCGCAGAGTAGGCCTTTTGATACGCAATCCCGCCGGCCATCAGTTAGCCCGTACATGAACCTGGTCAACAACAGCAACGCCGGCGCCTCGACCAATTATCAGTCGCTCGTTCGCCCACAAGTTGACCAGCAAAACTTCAATTCGCATTCGGCCTCGGCGATAAAAAATCTGCAGCGTAGTGCTGATTCTCCCTCGCGTTCGAAATCGACTGGTGGCGGCAGCAATGCAAAGCTTCGCTCGACAGGGCATGCTGCTGTACGGCAGAATTATTCGCACTACTATCCGACGTTGGGTCGATAGCCCATCGGACGACCGGTCGTCGAATCGTGCCCCTCGGCCGGCGTCGCGCACAGCAATGCCTCGACCACCTATTTCGATGTCTCGCCCTATGTCATCATCACACCCGAGCCGCCCTCGTTGGTGCTGGCGATCCTGGCGATCGCAGTTGTACCGTGGGTTGCCCGGCGAAGCGCCGTCGCCGCTGCGCCCCGTTAACCGGTCGAAAATGGTCTCAGTCACCGGGCGCGGACGCCACATCATCGCCCTGGCCCAAGCCGCCCTCGCGCAGGTACACTTGGTACTCCCGCGCCTGTAGCTCAGGGGATAGAGCAACGGTTTCCT
>DASXEJ010000369.1 GCA_036490175.1 Pirellulales bacterium
CGGCTGGTGTACTCAATTACCAACATGGCCTTCTTACTGATTCAAATGGTCGGCACAATGATGCTGGGGTCGCTCACCGTGGCCACGCTCACGGCAGATTCCCCGTATGCCATCAGCTACGAGTCGGCGGTCTGTCTTACGGCAATCGTGGCCGGTGCGTATACGTTTTACGGTGGACTGAAGGCTGACATCTTCAACGACGTCGTTCAAAGCGTGCTGCTACTCGTCGGCAGCGGCTTGCTCGCCGTGCTCGCGATCTGGCACACGAATGTCGGCGGGCTCACGGGCCTGCTCGAAAAACAGCCGGAAAAATTCCATGTCTTTTTCGAGGCCAGCCACCCCGAGCTTCCTTGGAGCGGCGTTCTGAGTGGTCTGATGGTCCTGCATTTATATTATTGGGGCACCAATCAGTTCATCGCGCAACGGACGCTCGGCGCCCGCAGTGACTGGGATGCCCGCATGGGCACGATCACAGCCGGCTTTTTTAAGCTACTGATTCCGTTCTTGTGCATCGTACCCGGCATGGCAGCCGGCTACATTCTGGCGATTGACCCGGCCACCGAAAGCGATACCGCCTTTGCAGGGTTGACCCGCACGCTGTTGCCGCCTGGATACGGCCTGGTGGGAGTAGTTATGGCGGGCCTCGTGGCAGGCATCCTCTCAACAATCGATTCGATGATGAACTCCACAGCCACCTTGTTCACGTTCGACATCTACAAGAAATACGTTCGCCCCGACGCGTCGGAAATGCGGCTGATCTGGGTGGGCCGCATCGCAATGATGCTGATGGTCGCGGCCGCGATCGGCCTGTCGCTGTACTTCGGGAAAACCAAAGGCGGCATCTTCAATCGCATGGCCGATTACAACGCCTACCTGGTGCCGGGTGTAATCGTGGCCTATGTCGCTGGCATCCTGCAGCCATTCGTGACCCGCACCGCCTCGTTTGTGTGCATTCTCGCGGGTCCGTTCTTGTCGATCTTTTTTGAGCAAAGTGCGCGTTACGGGTTTGATCATCAACTGCAAGCCTTTCACCGCGCTGCCCTGGCCACAGTGGGGTGCTATGCATTGTTGCTAGTCGTGAGCCTGGCGACGCAACATCAACGTGACCACGAGCGCGAACAGTACACGTGGTCGCGATTCAGACGCGAGCGGCCCATCGACGATGACGCCCGCCGCCTCTGGTGGCAGAACGACAAATTGTGGGCCGGCGTGCTCATTGCCTGCACGCTCGGCATGTGCTGGTTCTTCCGCTAGTGTCGCGCGCGCACGATCCTCGGATTCTTGCCAAGGTCGGCCCAATCGGAACAGTCCACCCGGCTGCCGTGATCCGCAGGGCGTGCATTTCCAGTACTTCGTTCCGACGGTCTCCGGCCCCGAGTCACGCCTGGCTTCAATCGGGTGCCAGTTCAGGTCGAAAAAAACTGTAGGTTCTCGGATTTTGCGCATCGCTCGTAGCACGATGGCAATGCGCTACGTCGCACTTTACGCCTACAAAGGGGTCGACGCTGCTGGCTTCGATGACACGTCGCCGCGTGACGCGCGACAGGATTTGGGTGGACGCCTTTGTTCTTCCGAGAGAGAACATCCATGCTGATATTCGTGCCGTGGCAGCCGTGCCGTCGCGACAAATTGTCCAGGTCATAATTCGTCTGTCAGCTTTCGATCGCTTTTTTGGGCAACGTATACTTCGCTTGGTGATCGTGTAGCAAGCCGTAACGAGATCGGCCCGCAGGCGCGAAAGCGTTTATTGCGGACGGAAAGAGGCCCGCACGGCACGGGAGGGTTCTGGAACTCGCCGAACGGCGGACCGGTCATTTCGCCGAGCAATCAGACGATGCAGCCCGCGAAAATGACGTGTTCGACAGGTTATCCCGGATAGCAAAGACGGTCCGCCAAAGTGGATTTCCGTTCCCCAGGTTGTTATGCTTGTGTGAGGAACCGGTGGCTATGCATACGCCTGCTGACATCTTCGCGCAGCATTTCCGGCGATTAATAATCGCCGCTCTTCTGGCGCTCGGCCTGCTGTCGAACGAGCCAGTACGGGTAATGGCACAAGGCGACGCGCCACGCAAGCCAGCGGCCAGCAATAAGAAGCCGGCTGTAGCCAAACCGGCCGCGCCCGCCGCACCGCGCGACGACCAGCCGGCCCCCGAGTTTTCACCCGAGCCGACTTTTGCTTCCGCCACGTCGCGCCCTTTCCTCACTGGTGACGAATGGCAGGACACACAACTCCGCTTTGAGCAATGGCTCTCGATCCAAACGCTTTACGACAACGACCAGGTCCAGCAGATGCGGACCAAATATGCGGCGCGCGCCAAGGCGACCTCGCCTGCGGATCGCAAGCAATTCATTCACGATGTCGACGCCAAGCTGCAGATCCTCTATAGCCCGCGAACCTTGGAACTCGAACGAAATTTCGCCGATCGATTGTCCGTGGCTGCTCCCGCCTACGCGAAGAAGACCAAGCAGCAACTGCCCGACGTGTTGGGATCGACTCCGGCGCAACTGCGGGAACGGCTGACTCGCATCGCGCTGAAGTATCAATCGGCGGCCGAGGTTTCGCAGGCCTTCGAGAAGACGCGGCAAGACCAGCTCAGTTCTCGCAAGGCAAATACAGAACTGCGCCGTTTCGAGCAGCAGGGCCGTCCTTCGGCCGGGCAGATCGCTTCTTCTTCGCCTGGCGGCAATCAACGATCTCGGAGTGGCTTTGCGCAAGCGCGCGATTATTACCCGCAAACGGGTAGTAGCATTACCTATTCCGTCATCCCGGCCATGCCGATGATGACCACCGGTGGTTGGGCCATGTTTGGCGGCGGCGTGGCGATCTCGATCCAACGCAATCGCTAATCGGCGGCGCTCTGCCGCTTTGATGGCGTCGAGGCGAATGTCTTTGCGCCTCAGAAATGAAGCGGCACGACCCGCTCCAACCCCAAGTCGGTGAGATCGTGGTCAGTCTGCCGTGACTGTCCAGAATTCAATTCCGCGCACGAAAAAGGGCCGTCAGGTGGGGCAGGAACCTGACGACCCCGCATGTCGCGCCGAAGCGCAACGGATCAAATGTAACCGAGAGAAACGCCAAGTCAATCGTCATGACAGCCGATTCTTGGCCGTGGCGACCACTATCGCGACCGAGGGCCGATGCAGTACAGCCATTCCTGCCGCGCGTCGCCAGTTCCATGTGCAACACGCATAAATATCTGGCCGCCGCAGAATACCGGGGTGGCGTAAACGTCTTCCCCCAATTTGTTTTCGCCAAGCAGTTGGAAGCTGTCAGGGCTGGCTTTGAATATGGACGTCTTGCCCTCCTGATCCGTCGCGAACAGCAGTTCGCCGACCAGCACGGGCGACGTGTTGAATGTGCCGCCCATTCGAGATTTCCACAGCTCTTCACCGGTGCTCGATTTCCAGCAATAAGCAATGCCGCCATCGGTAACGGTGTAGAGAAAGCCATTGTGAACGATCATCGACGGTACATATGTCTGTGTAGAGTTTTCCCAGACAACTTCGCCCGAACCGTCTGCCCGTACCGCAACGGTCAGTTTTTTGGGATAGCCGCCGCTGGCAAACACGAGTTGGCCGTCGCTGACGATCGAACCCACGCATTCCGTCGTAGAGCCCTCGATCTCCCACAGTTGCTTGCCGGTGAGGGGATCGAAGCTCGCGACGTGGTCGCAGCCGGCCAACAATAATTGGTCTCGTCCGCCGACCGACAAAACGACCGGCGAAGTGTAGTTCGGCTGCTTGGGCCGATCCTGTTTCCACAAGATTCTGCCGCTCTGGCGATCTAGTGCCGCCACGACCCCGCCAGCCTTGTTGTCGGTCGAGACAAGAACCATCGAACGATAAATCGCGGGGGACGAGCCAAACCCTTGATGCGTCACAAAGTCCGAAACTCTGATCTGCCACGCCTGCCGGCCGTCGAGGTCGAGCGCGGTGGTATACACGCCTCCGTCATGCACGAAATTGGCGAATACCCGCTCGCCATCGCAGGCGACCGTCGCCGAAGCTTGTGAGCTCTTCTTGTGGCCATGGTGATCCATGCCGGCGGAGTGGACGTCGACCTTCCACATCGTACGGCCGCTCGCGCGTTCGTAGCACAGTACGGATTGCACTTCCTGCGTTTCGTCGGCTGTGGCCAAGAAAATACGATCGCCACAAACAGTCGGCGAAGCGTGTCCGCGGCCGGGGACTTTCGCCTTCCATAGTACGTTTTCGTCGTCGCTCCACCGCAACGGAGGCTGTTCGTCTGCTGCGGCGACACCGTCGCGCGTGGGGCCACGCCACCACGGCCAGTTCGCCTGCACTGGCGCCACGCCAGCCGGCTTAAGTTCGACTGCGGACGTCTCCGCAAGTATGCCGCCCAGGCAGCAGACGATCACCATCGCCGCGATCACCCCTCGCTGGACCGCAATGGCATCGTGTCGCGCCGTGGGAACTCGATGATACGAAGGATTGGCATTCATGATTCGTCAGGCGCGAAAAGTTTAAGAGTGCGCTTGCCAGTGTGCCACGACGCCGAGGTCAAAAGTCTTCCTCGAATTCTCCTTCCGCCGCCTCGCCTAGATCGGCGTCATCGCCGTCGGCATTGTCGTCGAATTCGTCGATGTCTTGCTCGAACTCGTCGTCGAGTTCTTCCTCGAAGTCATCGTCAAAATCGTCGTCGAAATCGTCGTCGTCGATCTCCTCGTCCTCGGCTTCTCCGGCAGGTTCTTCTGGCAAGGCTTCGTCGGCGACGATCCAAGGTAATTCCCACTCCAGCGCGCGTGGCCCTACGAAGTGCTGCGGTCGTTCTTGGATTGGGGCGTACATGGTCATGGTGCCTGTAAGAGGAACAGTTAGTGCGGGCCGGCAAACTTCGCAGACGAAATCGTCGTCTGCCGACGCTGCTCTGATCGTCCGGAGGGAAACCAGGAAGGCTATACGTTCGTGCGCGCGAGAACAAGGGGCCAACGTCCCCTGGCCAGGACCAAACCTTGACCTGACAGTAAAAAACTAGAGCCTTCTCAGGTGGTTTGTCAAGCGCGCCATCGCCGCGATATTTCCCGCCGACCCAGTCCACACCATAGGCCGCCGCGACCCGTAATCTGGGGCTTCATTTTGTGCGGCAGTGTGGCACGGGACGAGGTCTGCGGAAGCAGCGCACCAGCGCCAGCACCGGCCAGGGGCACCAATCGCCCTGCTCCGTACGGACCGCTAAGGTCCACTAGATCGGACCGAAAAGACGGCGCTAGCCAGGCCCCCGCGAGACACAGGCGGGGCCGCCGCGATGCCGGCAGCCCCGCCTCAGCACGGGGGTGAGAAAGCCTAGCCGCACGCCCACCGGTCTAACGGCAGGCGGCATCGCAAACATAGGTCGAGGTCAAGGTCAGGTCAAATTTCGCGAGCAAAGAACTTCTTTCCACTGCGCAGGGAGTACATCCGGCGGCGCGCAGCTGCTCTTGCCACAACGTGCAACTGGCCAGTGAGAAACGCCCGCTCTATATTGGCGGGCGTCGTCCGCAGGTCAACCAAGCTGCCGACGACATACCACCAGCTGGGCGATTCGCGGGCCTTTTGTTCGCGCGGGCCTCGTTGATGCCGCCGGGAGCAAGCGCGCAATGTCGCAGAAGATCCATCTGAAAGAGTACATCCGGTCAATTCACGACTTTCCAAAGCCGGGAATCGTATTTCGCGACATCACGCCGCTTTTGGGCGACGCCACGGCCTTCGGTGAAACCATCCGGCAATTGGCCGATCATTACCAAGGCCAGGCCATCGATGTGGTGGCCGCAGCCGAGGCACGGGGCTTCATTTTCGCGGCGCCGCTGGCGATCGCACTCGGAGTCGGATTCGTGCCGGTGCGCAAGCCCGGCAAGTTGCCATTTTCGACGCACGCCTTTCACTACGAGTTGGAATATCGGAGCGATACCCTGGAGATCCACAGCGACGGCATCGCCCCTGGGCAACGCGTGCTGCTAGTCGACGATCTCTTGGCCACCGGCGGTACGATGGAAGCCTGCTGTCGCTTGATTGAACAGGCGGGGGGAACTGTGGCTGGCTGCGCGTTTGTGATTGAATTGCAGGAACTCGGCGGGGCCGCACGTTTCAAAGACTACAACGTCTTCAGCTTGATGACGTATTCGTAGCAGGGGTCTGCAGCGATTTGCGCTGACGAGCCAGCGCGCAGGCCAACGCCAAAATACCGCGTCGCGCCCCCTGGCGCCGATCATGCGACGTTAACGGTTGACGCCGATGAAGAAGCTGAACAGCTGCAGCCGGTCGCCCGGGGCATGATGGATGGGCGCCGCAAAGTCTAGTGCGATCGGCGCTGGCCCCATCGCCGGGATCGTGACACGCAAGCCCACGCCCGGAGAGATACGGAAATCTTGCCCGGTCATTTCGATATTTGGTTCGACGGTACCGAAGTCGCAGAACGTTACGCCGCGGAGCATGTCGTCACCCGTGATGGGGAACATGTATTCCACGGTATTGATGAATTCGAAGTGACCGCCGACTTGCACGTTCTCTTGCAAGGGCGAAGCCCCGCGAAAGTAAAAACCGCGCAATGTCGTGTAACCGCCGGCAAAGTAGTTTTCATAGATCGGCGTGTTCGAGCCGGTGAAACCGGTGGTGTTGCTCAGGGTCAGCGTGTGCCGGCCCGACGTGTCTGGTCGCTCGTGCAACAAGAAATGCTGCGAAACGTCGATCGTCGCCCGGGGGAACGTATAACTGCCAAAGGCCTGCTCCAGGCTCAGATTCAGGCGATGCCCTTGGGTGGGCAAAAACGAACTGTCGCGCGTGTCATGGATTACTTGCCATTGGCCAATGAACAGCGCGTTGTTACCCAACACCTGCTCCAACGGCGGAGGCGTGGGAATTGTTGGTGCGGAAATGTTCACGTTCTCGCCGCGGAACGAGACCACCGTGGACAAGTTCGGATCAAACAGGAACTGGTAGCCCAGGCTGACGCGGGCACCCAGGCGTCTTTCAGTCCAGTCCTGGTAGATACGCGTAAAGTAAGAACCGTTCAGCCCGAAGCTGATCGGCGTGTCGAACAAGTACGGATTGTGGAAGTTGATTGAGTATTGTTGATAGACCGTACCGGGAGATGCCTGGATGCGGAACTGCTGCCCCCCCCCGCGCCAGGCCGTGGCATTGCGAATGTCTTCCCAACTGGTCGGAAAACGCCGCCAGTCGAAGTTTTGCTCGTCCAACGTGATATTGCCGATCAAACCGGCATTGGAGTTCACGCCGACGCCCAACATCAATCGTCCGGTCTGCGTCTCGTTGGCCATGACCCTGAGGGGAATCTCACGAGCTGGCTCTTCTTCGAAGATCGACGCCGGACTCTCAGGCAAGCCCAGATCGCCCGGACCGTTGTATCCAATACCAGGACTGGCCACGGCGCCTCCGGGCGCGTTGTTCACAAGTGGCGGTACGGCCGGCGGTGGCGCTCCCGGTAGGGCCGACGGAGGCGGCAGTACGCTCTGACCATAAGCCGGCGGTGCGTATCCGCCGGGCGCCCCGTAGCCCCCCGCGGGTGCAGAGTTTGGTGGCTGCGCCGCAAAGCTGCCGGCGGGCGGGTAACCGTTCTGCGGATAGGTAGGCGGCGCGTACGAATTCGCAGGTGGCGGATACGATGTCGCTGGCTGACCGTATACCGGCGCAGCACCAGGTGCCGCATAGCCTCCCTGCACGCGTTGCTGGTATTGCGTCTGCAAAATGCCACCGCCGGAAACAGCGCTGCGGAAGTTGCCAATCGCTGCGTCGGGGTTTGTCCGGCCCAGCGGCTGCTGACCGAACGATGGAGCCGACGAGTTGTAGGCCCCCACGGGGGCACCGGCCATGCCGGGGCTTTGCGCCCGCACTACCGGCAGCGACCCGTCGCCGCCGAATCGTGGGCGCGCAACGGTCGTGAATTCGCGTCGAGGATTCAACGGCGGCGACGGATCCGGCACCAGTTCGATTTCGGCCGATTCTCGATCCTGCAGTTCAAAGTCGTGCGCGGCGAAACCCGGGTCAGATTCTGCAGTCGGCTCGGGCTCGGGGTCGGGACTCTGGCCGTTGAAGCCCATGCCATTCATGCCGCCACCGCCCATGCCTCCCATTCCGCCCATGCCATTCATGCCGCCCATGCTTGAAGAGCCCATGCCGCCGGGGCCCATGCCCCCTAAGCCTGGGCCAGGCTGAACGGGGCCGTTTCCGTTGCCGCCGCGTCGACCACCGGGTTTGCGCGCTACGGAAACGTCGTCGTCCTCTTCTCCGTCGTCCATACCCGGCCGCGCGAAAACAATCTTCGGAGCCAGACCCTGCTGGGGATTCGTGGCGAACATGGCGGACGCCTTGAGGCGCCGCTCGCTCTCGCGCAGTTTTCTGGTATTGGCGATGTCGCCCGTGCGGAGCGTCAGGCGGTTCAACACGGCCGTTCTTCGGGTGTGAGGATTGTCGCCGCCGATCTTGACGTCAATTCGTCCGACCCGATAGCGATCTCCTTCCTCGATCTTGTAAACCAGGTCGAGCTGGCCGGGCTGTTCGAGGAAGCGCGTCTCGGGCTGAACATCGGCGAAGATGTATCCGACCTCTCCGTACTTGTCCTGCACGCCAGAGATGTCCTTGGTCAGCTTCGACTGGTCAAAAAAGTCACCCCCCTTGAGCTTGAGATTCTTGGTCAACTGCTCGCTTTCGAGCCGTGAGTTGCCGATAACCGCAACGTTGTTGACGACGTAGCGCGGCCCTTCGTAGATGAAGAAGGTGAGTGTCATCCAACTCTGTTTCTCGTTGTAGATAAACTCGCGACCGACGCGGGCACGGAAGAAGCCTAGACCGCGGTAATAATCGGTCAGGCGCCGCACGTCCTCGTTGATGCGGTCGTAATCGACTTCACCCTTGATGAGCCAGAGAATCGGCTTCTTGCTTTGAATCTGGGTTTGCAGCCGATCATCCGGTGCAACGGTGTTCCCCACGAATTCCACAGCCCACACTTTTTGCTTCAGCCCCTCGTTGACCATCATTCTGACGCCGGTATCGCCCGGTTTGGTGCCCTCGATGATGGTCACGGACGCCTGCGAGTAGGCTTTGGAGTGCAAATACTCTTCGATCTTGGTACGAGCTTCTTCGACGGCATACGGATCGAGTGGATCGCCGACCTTTATGCCGGCCTTTTTGGCCAAGGTCTTCTCACTCTTGGAACTGCCGTAGATTCGCAGATGCCGAATCATCGGCCGTTCGACAAGATGGAAGATGATGACGATGCCGCCGGCCGGCGTGCGCTCGTAGCGCGGTTCAACGCTAATAAACTGGTGTGTCTTGGTAAGCCGCTTCACGTCGTCTTCAACGGTCGACTTATCGAGCGGGCGGCCGGGGCGCGTCTTGATGTGCGGCGATATTTTTTGCAGCCCAACCGCTTTGTTGCCTTCGACGCGAACTTCTGCAACTTCCGGAGTGCTGGATACCGGAGCCGCATCGGCGGGCGGAGGCCCTTGCGGTACTGGCCCAGCCGGAGGCGCGTAACCCGATGGAAAAGACTGGCCCGTGGGAGCCGTTGGGGCGATGCCTGGGGGAGCGGCGGCTGGAAATTGGGCGCGCACGCTCTGCCCAGCCAGTGCCAGCAATGCCCCAAGGCAAATTGCCAGCACGCGCGACAGCAGTGCAACGTCGAAGCGGCCGCCGACCATTAAAGGCGTATTCCGTGAACGGTTTTTGCGCGAGAAATGACGAGTTGACAGACGACCCCGGCCTGCACCATCACCGTCGCGATGAATTGCATCGCCGAAACGGCTTCCGCGCAGGGACTCTCAAGGGGTCCGAGAAGGGCCGAGTAGAAATACCGGAACCCTGCACCCGCCACAAGGCGGATTCCATTTACTACAGCTCGCCGAGAACCGCGCAAACAGCCGGGATTGTCATTCGCAGTTCCCTAATCTGCCGCCGCCCTGCTGGCATATGACTGCTATCGAGGATCAGACGCGCTGCGATGACGCGACTCGAAAGTCGGGGGCTTGCACCTAACGGAGATTTCAGCAACATCCGGCACAGGTTTTTGCTTGGCGCTAGAGAACTTCTCTGGCATTGGCCTCACGATTCGGCCGTTGCCAGGGCGCGTACGTCGCACGATTAGAAGGGACGAAACTGTTCGTCGTCGCGCAAATAGCCGGCCGTCGGGTTATCGAAACGCGTGTAGTCCTTGTGCCAATCGACCTTGATATCGCCAATCGGACCGTTGCGTTGCTTCGAGACGATGATGTCGGCCTTGCCCGCCACCCGTTCTCGGTCCTCGTCATTGTTCATGTAGTATTCATCTCGGTGGACGAACATCACCACGTCGGCATCCTGCTCGATGGCGCCGCTTTCGCGCAAATGGCTCAACCGCGGGCGATTATCCTTGGATGCTTCCGCTTGTCGATTCAACTGTGCCAGGCACAGCACGGGAATCTTCAACTCGCGGGCCAGTCCCTTTAACCGCCTTGCGATGCGCGCCACTTGCTCCTGCCGTGGGTCCTTCGAGTTGTCCGGCTCGATCAATTGCAGGTAATCGATAACGACAAGCCTTAGATTCTCGCGCCGTTTCAGACGCCGGGCCGTGGCCGCGATTTCGGTCATCGTACGGCTGGGGCTATCGTCGATGTATAGCGGCGCTTGACTCATTTCGGATGACGCTTCCGGGAGCTTCTTGCGCTCGGCAGCAGACAGCATGCCGTTGCGCAGCTTGTGCCCGTTGATGCGACCGTGCGAGCAGAGCATCCGCTCGACCAACTCCAAACGCGACATTTCCAGACTCACAAAAAGCGTGGTCTGCTTCTGGTCGACGGCGACGTTCGTAGCGATGTTCGTGGCCAGGGCCGTCTTGCCCATGCTCGGACGGCCGGCGATGATCACCAACTCCGAGGCATTCAGCCCGCCAGTCAGTGCGTCCAGTTCAGCGAAACCTGATTCAATGCCGCTCGACATGCCACCATGAGTCAAGCGCGCGTCGATGCGCGACAAGGCGGCGGTTAGTACTTCGCTGATCGGCGCCAGCTCCCCGATTCCCTTGTCTTCGAGGATGCGGAATATTTTCTCCTCTGCACCGGAGAGCATTTCCCGGGCGTCGAGATTCTGGTCGTAAGCATCGCGGAGAATATCCGTGCTGGCATGTATCAAGGCCCGCAATGTAGCCTTGTCGCGGACAATATTCGCATAGTACGAGGCGTTAGCAGCCGTCGGAACGGACTGCGCGATGTCGGCCAGATAGACAGCTTCGCCGACGGCCTCATAGTCGCCGCTCTGCTTGAGCCGTTCGACCAAGAGCGTGATGTCGACACGTTGGCCCGCCTCGTGCATCGCCAGCAGATGGCGAAACAGTATCTGATGAGCGTGCCCGTAAAAGTCCTGCGGGCGGACGAGCAGCGCCACGTCGTCGCACACGAAGGGGTCGAGCAGCACGCTGCCGAGGACGGCTTTTTCGGCCTCGATGCTCTGCGGTGGAAGTCGGTCGAGAATTTCGCTGCGGGCGGATTGGGTGCCGTTGCGTGAATCCATTTGCGTCGTGGCCATCGCGAGATCCTCCGTGCGCGGAACAAATCAAAGCGACGGTAATTCTACCAGTCAGCCGACCGGGCTTGATAGTCGCTGAGCTGAAAGAGCGCTAGCCGGCCGTCTCTGGCAATTCAAGCGCTGGGCAAATCCGAACCGATTCCCGGAAACAAGTTAATGGGGAACCGTCTACGGGCTTGCCGCCAGAAAGACGCTCTGGTGCGCACATTAAGAAACGCGACGGGAAAAAGATCTGGGTTGTGGCGAACCTAATGCGGCCAATCGGCGGCATCTGGCCAGCGACAATCCGCCGACGTCACTACGTGCCCATCGCCAGCAGCTATTGCTGAGGCTTGGGCGTGGCAACTTCATCGTCGGTCACCGTGGGCACGACCCACACCTTCAACTCAGACTCGATCTCGTGCCCAATATGAATGTTGACGGTGTAAAGTCCCAGTTCCTTGAGCGGGCCCGTGAGCCGCACTTGGTCGGAGGTGATGGCAAAGTCGTGCCGCTTCAGGGCGTTGGCGATGTCGGCCGCGCCGACCGAGCCGTACAGATGCCCTTCGTCGTTGGCATTGGCTTCGATCGTGATGCTCTGTTGCGCAAGCTGGTCCGCCAGAGTTCGCAGGCCGGCGAGCCGTGCATTTTGAATCGCTTGCAGTCGAGCCTTATGCTTGTCGACCATCCGCTTGTGATGCTCGGTGGCAACCGTGGCCAGCCCTTGCGGAAGCAGGTAATTCTTGGCGTAGCCCGGCTTCACTTCGACCACGTCCCCTTGCTTGCCCAGATGATCGACCGATTGGATCAACAGCAGCTCGATGCCGCCGTGGGGTCCCTTAGGAAGTTTGCCGCGCGGATGACGCTTCTTCTTTGTCGCGGCGGCTGGGGCAGCAGTCTTGGTGGCCATGGTCGATCTCGCTGTGGGCTAAGATAGCCGGGTTGCTTATGGTCGAAAGGGACTCATCTTAGCCAATTGTGGGCTGGCCGGCCAGCGGGAAGGTCAGCAGATTTCCAGCCAAAATCCAGCTGGGATTTATGGCGTTCGGCCCCGTCCCGGTCGTTGTGGCAACTCATCAGTTCGCAGTACAACGACTGGCGTGGTTCGCTGGTCGGGCTGATTCCAACGGACACTTGGTTCGCCGTCCTCGGGCGCCCAACTCCCGCGATGACGACCAAGGGGATTGCCGAACCGGGCCCAGAATTCGTTTTGCCAGTTAATGAGGCCCATTAGCCCACTTACGTCAGTCCTATGCTCCCCAGACAATCGGGTTTTCGGACAATAACTGACGTCACCTAGAACGGAATATCGTCCGCCGGGGGCGACCCGCTGCGGCCGCCGCCGCCGCCACCACTACTACTGCCGTAAACGTCGGCCGGTGGCCCGTACTCTGATTCGTCGTAGTTTGACGGGCCGCCACGGCTTCCTCCCGCTGCACCCCCGCGTGAGGCACCACGGCTTTCGCCCCCGCTGCCTCCGCCACCTGGGCCGCCACGACCGCCGAGCATCTGCATGCGCTCGCCGATCACCCGCAGCTTCGAACGCTTCTGTCCGTCGGTTTCCCAGGTATCAAGCTTCAACCGACCCTCGATCAATACCGAGGCACCCTTGGTGAGATACTCGCTGGCAACTTCCGCCGTTCGTGCCCACAACGTCACGTCGACAAAGGTGGTCTCTTCAATCCACTCCCCCTGCGCATTCTTGCGGCGGTCGTTAACCGCCAGGCCAATTTCTGTGACCGGCGTATTCGTGGGGGTGTAGCGCAGCTCGGGGTCGCGCGTCAGGTTACCGACCAAGATGACACGATTGAAGCTGGCCATGGAAACCGACCTCCTAGGATGGGACGACGCTTATTCGATATCTTCCAGCGCGTCGACGACCGTCTCTTCGACAACTGTTGCAGGGGCAGGGGCCGGGGCACGGCGGGCCTTGGCCGCGTCGGTGGCGCTCTGGGCATGGGCGACCAGGGCGTCCACGATGCGTGGATCGACCTTTAGCACCAACTCCCGCAGAATGCTCTCGTTGATGCGGCAATCGCGACGCATCGCGTCGAGTTGGCCGCTATCCAACTGAAAGTAGGCCAGCCAGTAGGTCCCCTTGCGTTGACCATTGATGGGATATGCCAAACGCCGTTCTTCCCACAAGCGGCTGGCCAGAATCGTCCCCTGATACTTCTCGACCATAGCGGCAATCTGCCCGGAAACACCGGCAGGATCGCGCGCGTAGCGATTGGAATCAAAGATGAACAACCCCTCGTATGCGTTGACTGCCAAAGGTCTTCTCCCGTTCGTAGCCAGTGAGTTCGATCGTTATACCGCAACCACCGGGCCCGTCCGGTGGTAATGTTCTCGACAATTTACTCGATGCTGTGTTCTCGACGCTGCGATGCCGCATGCGACGTCAATTGTACTCATTCATGGCGGCTTGCAGGCCGCGTCGGACCCAGGTCTCG
>DASXEJ010000370.1 GCA_036490175.1 Pirellulales bacterium
GCGCAGCAACGAAGCGCAAGCCCGTGAATGCCTGCTCCGCGTCCTGACCCACAACTTAATGATCCTCACTTAATTCCATCAGTTTTCAACAGAGCACTACGCCATCAAACACTGCATCGCGATATACGTGGCCACGCCGACGATGCCGGCCACGGGATACAGGTCTGCCAGGCAGAAGTGCCACTCTTCACGCGGGGTGTCGGGTTTGGTTTGCGGATGGCGAAGCATTGCGTCTCTCCTATCGTGCACATCAAGCAAACGCACGAGCGTATCGCTGGCTGTGCTTACCATGTTCTGCCCCACAACAAAATTCTACGCGGCGCCTCGTTCAAACGAGCGCAGATAAGTTGTCAAATCATCAGCCACGTGCGCCATCAAAGCGCAAACGAGATTTTTTTCACGGCGCTATGACAGCGCGAGGCTCAACTAGTTAGTCGTCGCCGCAAGTGGCCAACTTGTACATTGCGAGGCCATATTTGCGCATTATTGATGCACTGTCCCGCCGTATTGACGTCGCGTTTGCAACTTAGTGACAGGCCTGACGCTACAATTGCACTCAGATTCGTAAGCAGGGACCTGCGTCATGGCGAAAGCTCGTTTGCGAGCGTAGCCGCTAAAAACTCTGACCCTGTGAGATCAACCATGTCGATGTCCATCATGATGAGTCGCGTCGTCGCAATCGGACGCGAAGGACATTTCTAGGAGCGTTTCCGATGGATGCAACATTTCTGGTCCTGGGCACCGCATTCTTCGCGCTGTCGTGGGGACTTGTGGTCTTATGTGACAAAGTACGGAGCTAGGCATATGAACCCGCTGTATATCGTCGGCGCGGTCATATCCGCGCTCCTGCTGGTCTATCTGACCGTGGCGCTACTGAAACCGGAGTGGTTTTCATGAACCTCTATACGTGGTTGCAAATCGGCCTCTATTTGCTCGTACTGGTGGCGCTCGCTAAGCCGCTCGGCCGATTCATGGCGAACGTGTTCGACGGCAAGCCATGCGGTCTCGATGTAGTTCTCGGGCCGCTCGAACGATTGATTTACCGCATTGCCGGTGTGCGCGCCACGGACGAGATGAATTGGAAGAGCTACGCCGGTGCGATGCTGTTGTTTAACTTCATCGGCTTCGTGGTCGTATACGGCATGCAACGCACTCAGGCATGGCTGCCGCTTAATCCGCAAGGCTTTGCCAATGTCACGCCTGATTCGTCGTTTAACACAGCTGTGAGCTTTGCCACGAACACCAATTGGCAAGGTTACGGCGGCGAATCGACGATGAGCTATCTGACGCAGATGCTCGGTCTGAACGTGCAAAACTTCGTATCGGCCGCGGGCGGTTTAGCCGTGTTGGCTGCCATGATTCGCGGCTTTCGTCGCCGTCCAGAACCCGTCGCCGGCCAGGAAAAAGCCGTTTCGCATGGCGAAGGTCTGATTGGCAATTTCTGGGTCGATCTGACCCGCAGCACTTTGTACATTCTGCTCCCGCTGTCGATCGTGTTGGCCGTCTTTCTGGTCTCGCAGGGTGTCGTGCAGAACTTCGCGCCATATCAAACGGCGCAGCTCGTGCAGCCTATCAAGGATGCCGAAGGCAAGCCGGTGGCCGAGCAGACCTTGCCATTAGGGCCGGCCGCTTCGCAAATCGCGATCAAGCAACTGGGCACCAACGGCGGCGGCTTCTTCAATGTCAACTCGGCGCATCCATACGAAAACCCGACTCCGCTGGCCAACTTCTTGGAACTGTTGGCGATCCTCGTAATCTCGGCCGCACTTTGTTACACGTTTGGAGTAATGGTCGGCGATACAAGGCAGGGATGGGCTGTGCTGGCGGCGATGCTCGTCATTTTCGTCCCCTTGCTCCTCGTATGCGCCTTTGCCGAAGAAGGGGGCGTTCCGGCATTTGCCGCGTTGGGCGTCGATCAGCAGCCGAGCGATAGTCAGCCCGGTGGCAACATGGAAGGCAAGGAGGCACGCTTTGGGATCGGTCCCTCGGCGCTGTGGGCGGCGGCCACGACAGGAGCCTCGAACGGCAGCGTCAACAGCATGCACGATTCTTTCACGCCGCTGGGAGGGCTCGTTCCCATGTGGCTGATGCAGTTGGGAGAAGTGATCTTCGGCGGGGTTGGTAGCGGGCTATACGGCATGTTGGCATTCGCCATCATCACGGTCTTTGTAGCCGGATTAATGGTCGGGCGCACGCCCGAATACCTGGGTAAGAAGATCGAAGCCTATGAGATGAAAATGGCTTCGCTCGTGATTCTCTTCCCGCCGCTGGTGGTGCTGGTCGGCACGGCCATCGCGGTTGTCGCACCGGGAGGGCTGGTGCAACCCAGTGGGGCACCCACAATCCCTAATCCAGGACCGCATGGCTTCAGCGAAGTGCTGTATGCCTTTTCTTCGGCCGGAAACAACAACGGGAGCGCATTCGGCGGGCTGAGCGCGAACGTGCCGTTCTACAACACGGCGCTGGGTATCGCGATGCTCATCGCGCGCTACTGGCTGGCCGTACCGATCTTGGCGATCGCCGGCTCGCTGGCCGCCAAGAAGGTCACGCCCACAAGCGCCGGCACGTTGCCTACACACCAACCTTTGTTCGTGGTATTGCTCGCCAGCATCGTGATTGTCGTCGGCGCCTTGACGTTCATTCCCGCCCTGGCGCTGGGGCCCATCGTCGAACACCTGCAAATGATCGCCGGTTAACAAGCCGCAGTGCACAAAATACACAACGAGGCCCACAGCGGGCATCTCAAGGGAGTCGTTCATGTCCAGGCAAACGCAAGCAAGACCCTTGTTTGATCCGCCGATCGTGCGGCGGGCGATAATCGAATCCTTCCTCAAGCTGAACCCTCGACGGCAACTGCGCAATCCCGTCATGTTCACCGTGCTGGTTGGCAGCGCGCTGACCACGGCACTATGGATACAGGCACTGCTAGGCAAAGGAGAAGCGCCGGCGACGTTCATCTTTTGGATTTCGCTGTGGTTATGGTTCACCGTACTGTTCGCCAACTTCGCCGAAGCTATGGCCGAAGGGCGCGGTAAGGCCCAGGCCGACGCTTTGCGGCGCGCCCGTCAGGATGTGATGGCGAAAAAGCTCAAAGAACCGCGCCGCGATGCACGCCGCGATAGCGTTTCGGCCACGACGTTACGTAAAGGGGACATTTTGCTCGTGGAAGCAGGAGACCAGGTGCCCGCCGATGGTGAAGTGATCGAAGGGATCGCCTCGGTCGACGAAAGTGCCATCACCGGTGAAAGCGCGCCGGTGATCCGCGAGAGCGGCGGCGATCGTAGCAGCGTTACCGGAGGCACGCGCGTCCTGTCGGATTGGCTGATCGTCCGCGTCGGAGCCAATCCTGGTGAGACCTTTCTGGATCGCATGATTGCCTTGGTAGAGGGGGCGAAGCGGCGAAAGACCCCCAACGAGATCGCCCTGGACATTTTGCTCGCGGCACTGACGATCGTTTTTCTGCTGGCCTGCGTGACCTTGCTGCCGTTTTCGCTGTATAGCGTGCACTCGGCCGGTCAAGGCGCGCCGATTACGGTGACGGTATTGGTGGCTTTGCTTGTCTGTTTGATACCGACCACGATCGGCGGCCTGCTGTCGGCCATCGGTATCGCCGGCATGGATCGCATGATCCAGGCCAACGTGATCGCCACGTCAGGGCGCGCTGTGGAAGCGGCCGGAGATGTCGATGTGCTGCTGCTGGATAAGACCGGCACGATCACGCTCGGCAATCGCCAGGCGGTCGAGTTCATACCGTCCGAGGGCACCGACCTCGCGTCGCTAGCGGATGCGGCGCAACTGGCCTCGCTGGCAGATGAAACGCCCGAGGGACGTAGTATTGTGGTGCTGGCGAAAGAAAAGTACGGCTTGCGCGGCCGTGACCTCGAGCGCAATCAGGCCGAGTTCATACCTTTCTCGGCCCAGACGCGTATCAGCGGCGTCGATCTCGACGGCCGGCACCTGCGTAAAGGGGCCGCCGACGCGATCGAATGTTATGTCAATCAGCGCGGCGGTTCGATGCCCGCATCGTTGCGGCAACGCGTCGACGGAATTGCCAAACAGGGTGGCACGCCCTTGGTCGTGGCCGAAAACGATCGCGCCTTGGGCGTGATTTACTTGAAGGACATCGTCAAAGGTGGAATCAAGGAACGGTTCGCCGAGTTGCGCCAGATGGGGATCAAGACCGTCATGATCACCGGAGACAATCCGCTGACGGCAGCTGCCATCGCCGCCGAGGCGGGCGTCGATGATTTTCTGGCGCAAGCCACGCCCGAAACCAAGCTGAAGCTGATACGCGAATATCAGGCCGGCGGCCGCCTGGTCGCAATGACCGGTGATGGCACGAATGACTCCCCGGCACTCGCCCAGGCAGATGTGGCCGTGGCGATGAACTCCGGCACGCAGTCGGCCAAAGAAGCCGGCAACATGGTCGATCTCGACTCGAACCCGACTAAGCTGCTCGAAATCGTCGAGATCGGCAAGCAATTGCTGATGACGCGCGGATCGCTAACGACGTTTAGCATCGCCAACGACGTGGCCAAGTATTTTGCAATCATTCCGGCCGCGTTTGCCAGCACTTATCCGGTGCTCAATAAGCTGAATGTCATGCATCTTGCGACGCCCGACAGTGCCATCCTCTCGGCGGTGATCTTCAACGCCCTGATCATTGTGATGTTGATTCCCTTGGCGCTGCGTGGCGTCCGGCATCGTCCGGTAGATGCCTCGCAGTTGTTGCGAGACAATCTATTAATTTACGGTCTAGGCGGTCTGATTGTGCCCTTCATCGGCATCAAAGTGATTGACGTGCTGTTGGTAGCCGCCGGGCTGGCGCAAGCCACTAGCACCTGAGAAAGGAGATCTATGTTCCGTCATATTCGTGCCGCGATTGTGATTTTCGTAGCTCTCACGCTCGTCACGGGCGTAGCGTACCCGCTGGTTGTCACCGGGATCGGCCAGACTTTGTTTCCGCGCCAGGCGCAAGGCAGCTTTGTCGAGCGCGACGGTGTCGTACTTGGTTCCGAGTTAATTGGCCAACAGTTCGAAGGCCCGGAATATTTCTGGGGTCGTCTGTCTGCCACCGGACCGATGCCGTACAACGCCGCTGCCAGTAGTGGTTCAAACCTGGGCCCCACGAATCCTGCACTCGTCGACGCCGTGAAGGCGCGCATTGCGGCACTGCAAACGGCCGATCCGGAAAACACCGCCAAGATTCCCGTGGACCTGGTGACCTCGTCAGGCAGCGGGCTCGATCCTCATATTAGCCCAGCCGCCGCCGAATATCAGCTCGCGCGCGTCGCCAAGGCGCGGAAGCTCGCTCCGCAAGAAGTTCGCTCGTTGGTTGCCAAGCATACCGCGGGGCGCTCGCTGGGCATGCTCGGCGAGGCACGCGTCAATGTGCTGCTCGTGAATCTCGACCTCGACAAGGTCACGGCCGACAAGACCGGTGGCCTATAATATCGTGGGGGCAGTTTGGGGTCGGTCGGCCGTAGCGTCTATCCTCGCAGACAATGAGGTCGCAACCGCTTTGTGTCTGTGCCGGTGCTGGAAGGGACACGAGTCGTTTCTGGGTGATCGTTCATGGCCGAAGACCGACCCAATCCCGACGCCTTGTTGGCGCGCGTACAGGCCGAGGAGGCTCGTAGCGCGCGCGGCAAGCTGAAAATCTTCTTCGGTGCGGCGCCCGGCGTCGGTAAGACCTACACCATGCTCGAAGCCGGCCGCAAGGTGGCCAAAGAGGGGGTCGACGTACTGGTCGGATATGTCGAGCCGCACGTTCGGCCCGAGACCCACGCGTTGCTTATGGGTCTCGACGTGCTGGCCCGTCGCACCATCGAATACCGCGGCACCAAGCTTATCGAGTTCGACCTCGAGGCGGCGCTCGTGGCCCATCCGCAGCTTATCCTCGTTGATGAATTGGCGCACACGAACGCCCCCGGCGTCACCCATACCAAGCGCTGGCAGGATGTCGAGCGATTGCTACAAGCCGGCATCGATGTCTACACGACTCTCAATGTCCAGCATCTGGAAAGTCTCAACGACGTGATCGCCCAGATCACAGGCGTGATCGTTCGCGAGACCATTCCTGACGCCATCTTCGATCGGTCGGACGAGGTCGAGCTGGTCGATCTGGCCCCGGACGATCTCATCGAGCGGTTGCGCGAGGGGAAGGTCTATCTGCCCGATCAGGCCAGCCTGGCAATCGAGAGCTTTTTCAAAAAGGGCAACCTGATCGCGCTGCGCGAGCTGGCGTTGCGCCGCATGGCGGAACGCGTCAACGCCCAGATGCAGGACTATCGTTCTCTGCACGCGGTCGTTCGCACTTGGCCCACGTCCGAGCGACTGTTGGTCTCGGTCGGTCCCAGCCCCCATTCCACACGCCTGGTGCGTGCAGCACGACGCATGGCCGCCACGCTGCATGCGCCCTGGGTGGCGGTATATGTCGAGACGGCTCAGAGCGTACGCCTAAGCAAAGAGGATGCTGATCGCATTGCGCAAACCCTGCATCTCGCTGAGGAACTCGGTGCCGAGACGGCCACGATCAGCGGTGCCCACCTGGTGGACGGGCTTCTGGACTACGCCCGGCATCGCAATATTACCAAGATCGTCGTTGGCAAGCCGCAGCAGGCGCGGTGGCAAGAATGGTTGCGCGGGTCAATCGTCTACGAATTGACGCGCAAATGCGGAGACATCGACGTCTACGTGATTAGCGGCGACTTCGAGCAACAACCGTTTGCGCGATCCCGCTCAGCCCCCGTTCCCTTTTCGCCGCTCGGTTACTTGGGCGCCTTGTTGGCCGTGTCAGCCTGCACGGGCGCCGGTTGGCTGATGACCCCCAGGTTCGCCCTAGCGAACATCATCATGGTGTACCTGCTTGGTACGATCGTCGCTGCCGTGCAATTTGGCCGCGGGCCGTCCATTCTGGCGTCGATCTTGGGTGTTGTGGCGTTCGATTTCTTCTTTGTGCCTCCACAACTCACGTTCGCCGTTTCGGACACGCAATATCTTGTCACTTTTGTCGTAATGCTGCTGACCGGGCTGGTGATCAGCACTCTCACGTCGCACGTCAAGTTCCAGGCCGAATCTGCTCGCAAGCGCGAGCAGCGCACCGCGGCGCTCTATGCGATGAGTCGCGAACTCGTCGAAGCCACGACGACGCCCCAGCTAGTCGACGTGGCGGTCAAGCATATTGCCGAAGTTTTCGAGAGTGAAGTGTTCCTGTTTTTTCCCGATCCAGTCCGCCGCGGTCCGGTAACCATCGCGCCGGTCCCTTCGCCGTTTTCGACGGCCACGCTCACGGACCATGACTTGGGAGTGGCGCAATGGGTCTTCGACAATGGCGAGCGGGCCGGCCGTGGTACGGATACGTTGCCGTCAGCCTCGTCGCTATTCGTGCCGCTACGAACCCAAGGCGCGATCGTCGGTATCTTGGGAGTGCGGCCGCGCCATACCGATCGCGAATCACTGCTAAGTTCGGATCAGACGCGGCTCTTGGAAACCTTCGCCGGTCAGGCGGCGCTGGCCGAAGAACGCATCCGCTCGGCACGCGACGCACAGCAAGCCAAGTTGGAAGTCGAGGCCGAGCGCCTGCGCAGCTCGCTATTGAGCGCCGTATCACACGATCTGCGCACACCGCTAGCCGCGATAGCCGGCGCTAGCAGCACGCTGGTCGACGGCGAGGGGCTCGACCAGCAGACCCGGCACGAGCTGGCCGTATCGATCTATGAGGAATCCGAGCGTCTCAATCGCCTGGTAGCTAATCTGCTGGACATGACAAGGCTCGAAGCCGGCGCACTACAGGTCCGCAAGGAATGGCAAGTCGTCGAGGAAGTAGTGGGCGTCGTGCTAAACCGCCTTTCGCGCCGGCTGCAGCACTACCATTTAGTGACCCGGCTGTCGCATAGCTTGCCGCTGGTGCCGTTCGACCCCTTGCTGATCCAACAAGTCTTGACGAATCTGTTGGAAAACGCCATGAAGTGTACGCCAGAAGGGGCCGAGATCTCGCTGTCGGCCGAAGTCGCGGGCGGGGACGTGCAATTCGACATCGCCGATCGTGGGCTCGGCCTCGTGCCCGGCGAAGAGGAGCATGTTTTCGAGAAATTCTATCGTTCGATACGCTCGCAGAGCGGTTCTGGCGTAGGATTAGGTCTGACGATTTGTCGCGGCATCGTCGAGCTGCACGGCGGCAGAATCTGGGCCAGAAACCGACCCGACGGTGGCGCTTGCTTCAGCTTTACGTTGCCGCGCGGCGAGTCGCCTCCAGCTGTGCGGGCTGAAGGTCCGGCGCTATTGTAATGGGAACCCACCTGCGACCACTTTATGTATGTCGTCGACGTAACTTTGGTGACCAATGGCTGAAGTAATTAGTGTTATGCAACCTCGATTCCTGTCATCTGACGTTCGCAGCGATAATACAAACCAGGTGCGGGCGAAAGCATGGCGCTAGATTTCTATTTAGGTTCCGAGCCCAAGATTGTGTTTAGCTGTGAGGACGATGGATACTATTGGTTCATGCACCCGCTGCTCGAAGAACTCGCCACGCGGACTGGCCAGTATATCGACCTTTACGGAGGCGCGTCGTTCGCAGGGGAGGATCTCATGGCCCTGCGTGAAATCGTTGAGAGAGTAGGTCAAGAGGTAGCGACGATGCCTGAGAAATGGGACGTGCAAGTCGGCACTCTGCTCGTCTCGCCTCCGACTCCGCTATATGCACCGGTCGAGAAAGGCGAGTTTCACCGACGCTTATCGGATCTCGGTCAACTCGTCGACGACGCAATCATGCAAGAGACGATGATACGTTGCATCGGTGACTGATTAGCTTGGCTCGCATCGTGACTAACGGCGACCAATTTGTATCGCTACCCGTAACGCCTGGAAATGCCAAAGCGATCCTCATCTCATGGCGGTCGACGGACCAAAAATCTTGATCATCGAAGACGAGCAGGAAATCCGGCGTTTCCTGCGGGCGTCGCTGGCGGCGCACGGGTTTCGCTTCGTCGAGGCCGAAACGGGTCAGCAGGGACTAATGCTCGCGGCCAGCCAGCAGCCCGATTTGATCGTGCTTGATCTGGGCTTGCCCGATATGGATGGCATCGATCTGATCCCGCGCATACGGGAATGGTCGTCGCTGCCCATCATTGTCCTCTCAGCCCGCGGGCAAGAGCGTGAAAAAGTTGCCGCCCTCGACGCCGGGGCCGACGACTACCTGACAAAGCCCTTCGGCATGGGTGAACTGCTAGCTCGCATGCGCGTGGCACTGCGCCATTCTCTACGTCATGGCGCGGAAGGAGAGAGCCCCGTCTTCACGGTCGATCAGTTGACGATCGACCTCAGCAGCCGCCAGATCACCACCCACGGTAAGGACGTTCACCTCACTCCCACCGAGTTTCGTTTGCTGGCCACCCTCATCCGTTACGCCGGCAAGGTAGTCACCCACCGCCAGTTGCTCAACGAAGTTTGGGGACCCGACAGTCTCGACGAGACTCATTCGCTGCGGGTCTACATGGCCAAGCTCCGCGACAAGATCGAGCAAAACTCGGCCCGCCCGCGCTATCTACTGACCGAGCCCGGCGTAGGCTATCGCCTGGTCGCCGAGTAGCGCCGTCGACGGAAGCTTACGCAACGTCGGCACTGCTGTGGGCATGGCAACCGGTCGTGCGTAAGAGCATTCAGATGAGTTTGGACTCGTCAGCGCCAAGTCAGGCAAGTGCCATACCGCGCTGCATCTACTGCCGCGGTGCCAGCCGAGCCAGCGGTTTTCCATTCGTCCCTTTACAATTGTGGCTTCCGTCGCGAGTTTATCATACAATCTGACCATCGCCGCGGGGGCCGACCGAGTCTTTCCAGCGTTTTCAGGGTCTTAGCATGCCGAAAGTTGCCATCACGGACTATACATTCTCGTCGCTCGACATCGAGTCAGCGATCCTTGAGCCCCTGGGTGTCGAGGTGGTTTCCTGGCAAGAAAAGCGCACTGCGGCCGAGTTGCCGCAGTTGGTCGCCGACGCCGAGTACATCATTACTCAATTTGCGCCTTTGACGGCCGACGTTATCGCTTCACTGACGCGTGCCAAGGTCATTGTTCGCTATGGCATCGGGGTCGATAACGTCGATCTCGAAGCGGCCCGCGTCAAGCGGATCCCGGTCTGCAATGTGCCGGATTACTGTATACCCGAAGTCGCCGACCAGACGCTGGCTTTCATCTTGGCCGCGACTCGTAGTGTGACCGCGAATTCGTCGGCGGTGCATGACGGCCGGTGGGGGCTAGCAGTGCCGCTCGACCAGATGCGTACGCTGCGCGATCTGCAAGTGGGTGTCGTGGGCTTCGGTCGCATTGGTCGCGCCGTCGTCCAACGGCTGCTGGCCTTTGGCTGCCAGGTGCTGGTGCATGACCCGGTGGTCAGCGCCCACCAGATCGAAAGCGCGGGCTGCGTGTCGTGCGGTTTGGACGAACTACTGGCGACGGCCGATATTGTTACGTTGCACTGCCCCTCGACTTCCAGCACGCGCGGCATGATCAATCGTGAATCGCTGGCGAGGATGAAACGGGGCGTAATTTTGGTCAACGTGGCCCGCGGTGACCTTATTGATACGGCGGCTCTGGTTGACGCCCTGCGCGAGAAACGTGTATCCGTGGCAGCACTGGATGTGTTTGCTCCTGAGCCGCTGCCTGCCGGTCATCCTCTCCTCGGTCTGGACAATGCTATTCTGGCGGCACACATTGCCTCGACCAGCGTGCGGGCCGTGCGCACCTTGCGCGAGACGGCCGCCGGCATCGTCGCCAAGGCGATTCGCGGCGAGCCGCTGCCAAACATCGTCAACGGAGTGTCCTGATTTAGTGCTCCCCTGGGCTATTTACAAACGAGTCGCTGGGCGTCTGTAGCAGAAGAAAGGTGTTCGAATACGTTTGCGTGGGCGATGGTGTCAACACGGGCGGGCCCGCACGGGCCGAGGGTGGCAACCTCCGATGGCGAACCAAACAACCTTAAGTGCTGATCTACCGCGCACCTGCCTGCCTGACTGGGGCGTGGCCGATTTGCCACAGCCCCCCGCGCTATCCTGGAGACATTGGAGCCGCTTCATCGGGCCCGGCATCGTGATGATGGGGATTCAGATTGGCGGCGGCGAGTGGTTATTCGGACCTGAGATCACGGCGCGCTACGGCGGCGGTCTGATGTGGATCGCCACGGTCGCGATCGTCTTGCAAGTCTTCTACAACCTGGAATGTGGCCGCTACGCGCTGTATTGCGGTGAGCCGGTGTTCACAGGCTTCATGCGCACCAGGCCCGGCCCGACATTTTGGATCGGATTCATCTTCTTGCTGAACATGGGGGCCCTGATTCCGGGACTGTCGACGCATGCCGCGGCAATGGTGGCGTCGCTTGTACTCGATCGTCCGCCGCTGGCCGAAGATCGACCGATGGTCACCACGCTTGCCTATGTATTGTTGGTTGTCGCCGTGTTGCCGGTGTTGGCCGGCGGCAAGATCTACAACATGCTGCAATGGGTGATGACGACCAAAGTTGTGGTCGTGCTCGGCTTTTGCCTGGTCGTCGGATTGGTATGCGTCAGTGCGACGAACTGGGGCAAGATCTTTGGCGGATTTCTCAAGTTTGGCACCGTGCCGACCCTGGCCGCTGATGGACAAGAGACCACAGTGAATCTCTTTACCCATCGCTACACCGAAGGGAACTGGCCGCTGGTGGCGCTCGGCAATATCGCCGTGCTCGGCGCGTTCGCCGGCTATGCAGGTGGCGGAGGGTTGGGCAATGCGACCTACAGCAACTTCGTCCGAGACAAAGGTTGGGGCATGGGCCAGAAAGTGGGCGCCATTCCCAGCGCCGTCGGCGGACGAAACGTCAGCCTCAGCCACGTGGGCAAGGTTTTCCCACTGAGTCCACAAAACCTGGCGCGATGGCGTGGTTGGTGGCGCTACGTGTTCACAGACCAGGTGTTCATTTGGGGCCCAGGATGCGTAATGGGCATGGCACTCCCCGCGCTGTTGTCATTGCAATTCGCGGAGCATTCCACGCTTGCCGGTCAGAATCTAGATTGGTCCCAAGCCCTCATAACGGCCGATGGTATCCGCCATGCACCGCAATTTGCCTCAGGGGCCGCCGGGCTGTTGTGGACCGTTACCGTCCTGGTCGGACTGCTGGTGATGATGCCCAGCCAGATGTCGATCGTCGACGATTTCAGCCGCCGCTGGACCGACATCCTTTGGTCTGGCAACCGCCGCGTCCGCGAATCCATGTCGGGCAATCAGGTGCGCAAGGTCTACTACACGATCCTCGGGCTGTACGTATTATGGTCGCTCATCTGCGCCTACTTGTTCAGCACCTATGGCACGCCCAAGCTAATGACCATCGTCATCGCCAACTTGAACAACCTGGCGATCGGCGCGACGGCTGTACATTTGCTGTGGATCAATTGTCGGTTGCTACCGCGCGAACTACGGCCACGCTGGTATCACCGGTTGGGTGTGGCTGGTTGTGCTGTGTTCTATCTTGGGTTGGCACTATTGGTGTTTTTGAATAAGCAGTTACCTGAATTGCGAAATTGGCTCGGCTCGCTGGCAGGTTAAGAGAACGCAGCATGTCGTTTGTGGCACTGGATATTGGCACGTCGTTCATTAAAGGAGCGATTCTCGACACGCGCGCACGCGCCGTTCGTCATGTGCGCCGCGTGCCATTCCCGGCCCCGGTTGCCGGCTTGCCGCCTGCCCATGTCGAAATCGATCCGCGGGCGGTGACCGCGGCCGTCGAGCAGCTGATGGGCGAACTCGCGCCATTGGCCGACGCATGTCAGGGTGTGCTGCTGTGCGGACAGATGGGCGGCATAATTCTGATTGATGCCGAGGGCCTGCCGAGAACAAACTATATTTCGTGGCGTGACCAGCGTGTGTTGGAACCGTGTACTGCAGGTGGCACGAACGCTGCCGGCCGCACAACCTGGCTTGATCGGGTTGCCGGACTCATTTCTCCAAATCGGCTTGCCGAATTAGGCAACGAGTTGCGCCCTGGTTCGTGTACCGCGTTGTTGCATTGGCTGGCACATTGCCGGCCCGACGTCACATCCCGCGCGATCCCAGTTTCACTGCCGGCGTTCGTGGCCGGTCATCTCACCGGCAAGATTCCGGCCGAAGATCCTACGATCGCCATTGGCGGCCTGGACGTGCGCACTGGCCAGTGGCATCGTCAGGCGCTTGCCGCGCTGGGGATCGACGGCTTCGAGTGGCCCGTAGTCGACGCGCACCGAGCCGCCATCGGCCGGGTGCATGTCGGCGGCGCACAGGTCCCTTGCTTTCCCGCGGTTGGCGATCATCAGTGCGCACTTTTGGGTGTGGGGCTCGAAGTCGACGAGTTGTCGATCAATGTTTCGACCGGATCACAGGTCAGCCGTTTGGCCCAGCAGTCTCGTCCAGGACCCTACCAGGAGCGTCATTACTTTGATGGTTGCCTGGTGCAGACAATAACACACCTGCCTGCCGGCCGGTCACTCGATGCACTGGTCGCGCTACTGACCGAATTGCCGCGTGCCCAGGGGCTAACATGCCCAGATCCGTGGTCCTACATTGCGGAAAAAGCTGTC
>DASXEJ010000371.1 GCA_036490175.1 Pirellulales bacterium
TAATTAGGCGGAGTTGACGATGATTACACCGACCACCCAGCCGGCGAAGCCTCCGCCCAACGTACACCAAAGCCAGTTCCAGCCGCCAAGCTCGCGAGGGTACGCCTGCACTCCCGCGACGTACCCGATAACCAACCCAGCAATCAGACAGAGGACGACCGCAAGCGAACCGGTACTGTCGCCACCCCTGCCGCTGTTACCCCTGTTCGTGTCATTCGTGTCCATATCTTGCACCTATCGGGCGATTCGACTGCCGCCTTGGCCGCGACTGACCAACGCGATCAACTGCCACTGCTGCCTATCGCAGCGCCGATTTCTGCGCCAACCAGGAACGCCTTCCACATTTCCTTCCAATCCATCATTTGCAACGCTGCACGATAGGGATGATCGATGGTGTACGACAACGACAGTTCCATTTCGCGTCCATGAAGCTTGGTAAACAGAACATCATCGAACTTCCAGCGACCGTCATGTTCAAAGCAAAAGAAGCCGGCCCCGTCTTTTTGGCTAAACGCAAAGTAACACTTGTCGCCTTCGACTCGGGCTGGCCCAATCGTCAACTGCGGCTGATCGCTCGGTCCATCTTTAGCTTGTATGCAAGCAGTCGCCACTTTGTATCCCTTTGCAGTCACGAATTCCTTGCGAGTATCGAGGTCAGCCTGACTATTGATTTCCTGTACGATCCTAAGCGCGTACTCTGGACTTGCATGAACATGCGATTGCCATGCTGCGAACGCAACAATCACGCTGGACATGATGCCCGCTGCCCACGCGAACCGTCGGGTATTGGTGGTCATTTTGAGCATTGCATTGCCCTCGTAGTGTGGAGGCACATCGATCAAATAAGCTAAGCTGGCGAATTACTTCACCGGCCGCACGTCGTCGAACGATCCATCTGAACCGACGCTCGCAGTCCAGTTGCCGCCGTTTTCTGTCTTGTATTGCACCCGACCATCGACGTTTTGCGCAGAGCCTTCGATAATCGTGCCGTGAGGAGTGACCGTTTTGCCGCCATGCTTCAGATCGAACACCTTTGCTGGTGACTTTTTGCAACCTGCAACAAGTATTGCGACCAACAGAACGCCAGAAAGAACAAGTCGCATTTAAAGTAATTCCAATTAAAGCCAAGGGACGACTGAGTCGGCGTAATGATCCGCAACATCGGCGAGCGACTGCTCCTGCCAATCATGGAGAGCATCCAGGCGGCGCCGTATTTCTGACTCGAACTCAGCACCAACGCGGTTTCCAAGGAGCGCGAGACGGCCAGAGATGGCTCGCTGAAGATCAGGCTTCGGGTCTGCCAGTAATCCACAGACGTACTGAAAGACGTGCTGAAGCGAAACGAAAATGAAGGTTGGCAGCGCGAGGGCGACCTGCAACGGGTTCGCCAGATCGAATTCCCCGAGCAGTCCGTTGGCATGAATCAGCGTCAGCGGGAAGAGCATGATGGCTGATGCGCCAATCTTGCCCAGGGTTTCGCCAGCCGCAGGATGCTGAGCCGATGCTTTGGCCTGGGCAATTGCTTCGCTGACGTGCTGCGCGATCAACTTCTCGGTCGTTTGCAAAAGCTGATCGACCGGGATAGGCTTTTTGTAATCGGTAATCTGGAGCTGCCACTTAGCTCCTATTGACTCGCAGCACTCGTTCCAGTCTCGGTCGATTTCCTGCCCCGCCTCATCTGCTATGAGCTGAACGCGAGTCAGGATTTCTGAATCGGTGACCACTTTGCCGCAGAACGAGACCAGAAGCAGGTTGTTCTGATCTTCTGGGGTTCGGCAGGCATGTAGCTTTTCGCGGTAGCTGTTCGAGCAGATATGCTCTACGAATTGCTCAACCCGAAGGCACTTCGCATGAAACCACTGTTTGATTTCAGCCGTAGCCCGGCTTGGGATTGTTAGCTGCTCCTCGCGAACCTTACGAGCAAGCACGGGCGATGACTGGCTGATGAGGGCGCTAGACAGTTGATGCCGAGCAAATGCTCTCCGGGTCCAAATGGTTCCGCCCACCAGGCCAATTGCCGCAGCCGGCGTGGCACCTTGCAGAAACATGCGTCTGTTCATAGATCGGCCCTTTCGTGAAGCCAAGCGTGGTGGGCGTCCAGAGAAAGCTTGGATTCAAGCGCAATAAAAGAGGCGCTGAACCAAGCCTGCTCATCCGAGCCCCGCCAAGGGCTAGCAGAACAGCACTTGGCCAGCGCCCTTTCGGGCGCGGCACAAGTACTGCCTCTGCTGAATACAAGAGCCTTTCGGCTCAGGTTGGCGGTTTCGGATGAAGCAGTCTGACGCACGCGTCAGTTCAAATTTTCAGTCCAGCCGCATCGCGGCCGGTCAAATTCGGTTCTTTCTCCTGGTCTGGTCATCGCCGCCCAGGTTAGGGCGGCACCCCGCCATCTTACTCTGAGCGGGCGGCCGATCAACGATTTCGCGGCGGTCGAAAGGCTGGCGCAATCGTGTGCAGCCGCCCAGAAGGGCAAAAATCGCCTGCAAAGCCTGCAACGCCGGGAAATCGCCCGAGTGCTCGGCGCAGCCAACTGGCCTGCTAAAATGCCGGAGTTTGTGGAGAGCACCATGTCTTCGGAACTCGTCAGTGCTCTGGCTGCCCTAGTTGATCGACTGGCTCAATTGGCAGCGGAAGATGCGGTCCTCCGCACGCAACTTCGCGAGGTCGCCAAGGCTTTTTTGGCAACCACAGAGAATGGTCAGCCGGTAAATCAGGTCAGCCCCGAATTGGCGGTGGATTCGGCATCAGAAACGCTGGCCCAGGTTGTACCGGTGGAAGAAACCGTCCACGCTCAATCAGCACTGGCAGAGCGGGAAATTCTTCCTGTGTTGACCTTCGGTTCCAAGACGGCCTCGGCCGTGGAACCGCCGAAGCCTATCAGGCCCGTTTCGGCACCGCCTACCACCGAAGCCGACTTACCTTTGATCGAGGCACGTTGCCGAATCAAGGCCGAAGGCTCGCGTTGGGCGGCAACCCGGCAACGACGGCTGACCGAAGGAGCCAATTACGGGAACGAGATCGAACCGAAAGATCGGGAAATCATCGAAAAGGCCAAGAGCATTGAAGGCTGCTATTTGTGGATGAACAGTCGCAATTCTCCGATCCCTTCCGACCTGGGCCAATGGGAAGATGTCGCCGGTTGCTTTGAAGCCGTAGCCAATGGCATTGCCTTAATTCGGATAATCCTTGCCGAGCGACCCTCGTCTCGGGCACTCCTCGAGAAAGCGATGGACTTGCTGGCGGAGGCGCAGTCCACTTTGCGTTGCGCGGTTCAAGCGATTGAGGACGACCGCACTGATTCCGATCAGACTAACATCTTCAACTGGCTTAAGCTGACGACGGCCCAAGAGCAGATATTCATTCAGCGGTACATGCGGGCTGACGACCCTGCTGATCCTGCCACTTGGTCGAACATTGCGGTTCGAATCGAGACTCTGGACTCGCGGCTACGCAACGCTCAGCAGCAACGGAAACAGCAGGAAAGCCAGTTCCGCAAAATCCGTTACCATCTCAAGCCGATCCAGGCGGGAAAGGGAACCGACCATGACTGGCGGACCATTATCAACGCCGTGGCTGAAATGGTGGACAACGGGCTGCCACCAAGCAACGTCGAACTGCGCGAGCTGCTAGTGCCGGTGATCGAAGAGATGCCCGATTCAGACGACGTACCGGTGGCGTTTCAGCGAGTATTGCAGGAGATCGACCGATTTCTGGCGTCTCGGCCCGCCGAACAGGAAGCGAGGCTCTTGCAACCAAGTGCCGAAGTGCGAGAAGTTGCTGGATTGCTTAACGGCCGGTCGGCGCTATTGATCGGCGGCCTGCGTCGTCCATCCGCCAAAGAGGCTCTGGAATCAGCGTTCGGGCTGAAAGAACTTATCTGGTTTGAAGTGAGAGAACATGAGTCTTCGAGTGTCTTTGAACCATACGTTGCTCAAGCCGATATGGCCGTGGTTCTTCTGGCAATTCGTTGGTCCAGCCACTCATATGGCGAGGTCAAAAAGTTCTGTGAAGAGCATGGAAAAGCGTTTGTGCGATTGCCAGGAGGCTACAACCCAAACCAAGTAGCGATGCAGATTATGGAGCAAACCAGAGGTCGGTTGTGATCGTCTGGACTGGTTCTTTCGGCAGGCTGGCGGGGACGTTCGCAAGGAGATGGCTGGCGGTGGCATAGTTCACTCGATGCCTTCGTCCTTGAACCATTGAGCCAATCCTTTCTCAAGCGACGCCATCGCCTCGGCCAACGTGCTGGGCTTGCCGTCCTCGAACACCATCCCTCCGTAGTCCAACGCCCGAACGATGAAGCCGAAACCGTCCTGATCGCCGATCTCAATGTGGCCGTAGCCTTGAACCCATTTGGCGATGGCTGGGAAGTCCCGTTCGACGGAAGCCAGCACTGCGATTGTCCCGGTCATCTTCTTTACGCTTCTGGCTGCCTTCTTCGCCACGGTCATTTCCTCGTTCGTTTCGCTTTGGATTTCCTCGCCACGAACTCGGACTCATCGCCCTGATGAAAGAAGATCATGCCGTGTAGTTCGTTGGCCTTTTCAAGCGTGGCCCAGCCTCGGCCCTGAGCGTCGTGCATTTCGTCGTTGCCTTCCCAAGTCCATTCGACGAGCGGCCCACCGTCCCGCTGCGTGATGCGGCAGTCCATGAAGCCGTGAACGTAGCCGAAGTGAAACTCGCCGCTCAAACGGTTATCGAACTCGAAGTAAGCTTGGTCCTCCTCGTTAATGTACTCGTCGTCCCAGTTCGACATGGAAGCAATGCGCCAGAGGCCGATGAAGGGGTTCGGTGCAGCGGCCTTTTTCGGCATGGTTCAATCGTCCACCAAATCCTTGAAATGCGCTAGCCCTGCTCACCACCGACCCTTGCCACACCTCGGCCTTTCGGCTCCAGCCATTCATTTGGACGATCCCCAAGCTCGCCACGGAGGGATAGCCGTTCTGGTAATCATCCAACAGGCTGCCCGAAACCGCCTTAACGAAATGGTACTGCCACCCGCCGCCGACCTTTCGCAGTTCGTATCGGGCCACAGTCGAAGTCGAACTCGGCGGCCCCAGCTTCTTCCCCTTTAGCAGCGGCAGCATGTTCTCGTTCACCGGCAGAGCCAATCGTTCGATGATCGGCGGATTGGTGAACGCCTGCCTGCGGCCGTCGTAGGGACCACCGACGAACTGGATTTTGACCGTCCGATGCTTCATCGCTGGAACTCAATCTGCCTTCCTTCGGCGACCTCACGCTCTG
>DASXEJ010000372.1 GCA_036490175.1 Pirellulales bacterium
AGAACACGTACGACAACCTCGACCACGTCGTGCAGGTGGATCGCTACGACGGCTCGCCAAGCGGCAGCCTGCTCTCACGCAGCCGGACGCTATACGATACCGGCAACAACGCCTACCAAACTATCGTGTACGGAGTGGACCCCAGCACGGGCACGGTCGGCAACTCGCTCACCAGCAACAACTGGTATGACGCGGCCGGCAATCTGATCAAGTCGCTCCCCGCCGGCTCGCAGGCATTCACCAAAACGATGTATGACAGCCAGGCCCGCGTCTATGCCCAGTATACCGGCTACTACACCGGCAGCGGCCAAGAACCGATCGCGGACGTTCCGTTCATCACGGCTAGCAACAAGATCTTCGAGCAGACGCTCACCGGCTACGATCCGGCCGGCAATGCCATCGAGCTCGACTTTTATCAGCGGAATCACAACGCGACCGGCAACGGACCGCTCAGCGCCACGTACACCGGCACGCAGCCGCTAGCCCGCACGAGCTACGTGGCAAGCTACTTCGACGGCGTCGGCCGCGAGGTGGCCACGGCCAATTACGGAAATGGCAACCAGCAGTTCACCCGTCCGGCGACTATTCCGGTTTCCTCAGACACGGTGCTCGTGACCACCTACGCCTACGACGACGCCGGAAGCCAGTTTCAGACCACCGATCCGGCCGGCAGCATTACGCAGCAGACGTTCGATGCGCTGGTCCAGGTGCTCAGCACGATCAGCAACTACACCGGCGCGTGCCCGGGCAACGACCGCGACGTGACCATGCAGTTCGCCTACAATGCCGACGGCAAGCTCGTCACGCTCACGGCGGTGAATCCGATAACCGGCAACCAGGTGACCACGTACCAGTATGGCACGATGCTAGCTGACTCTTCGATCGCCAGCAACCTGCTGCTTTCGGCGACAATTTATCCCGACGCGGCCGATACCAACGATCGCGTTACGCAGGCGTATAACCGCCAAGGCCAGCTCACTGGAATGACCGACCAGAACGGAACCGTCCACGAGTACCTATACGACTTGCTCGGTCGGCAGACCGATGACGTGATCACCGCGCTCGGCGCGGGCGTTGACGTTACCATGCAGCGGATCGGCCAGGCGTACAACGCGCTTGGCATGCTGTACCAGGTCACGAGCTACGCCGATGCTGCTGGCACGAGTGTCGTCAACCAGGTGCAGAACGAATACAATAATTTTCGACAGCTCTCCACGCAATACCAGGAACACGGTGGCGCCGTGGACCCCACCACCAGTGCCCAAGTCGATTACTCGTACACCGATAGCAGCGCGAATACCGTGCGCCCGACGGCGCTTGTTTATCCCAACGGCCGCGTGATCTCGTATCAGTACGGCTCTTCAGGCGGCGATGGCGACCAACTCAGCCGCATCGCCAGCTATCTCGACGTAGCCAGCGGCAGTACGCTGGTCAACTACACGTATCTCGGCCTGAGCAGCTTCATTCAGGTCAATTACCCGCAGCCGAACATCACGTACAATCTGGCGACCGGATCGGGGAACGATCCGTACACGGGCCTCGACCAGTTCAGCAACGTGGTAAATGCACTTTGGCAAGGGCCGTCCTCGACGTTGGCGCAGATCAATTACGGCTACAATCGGGGCGGGAGTCGCATCTGGCGGCAGGATCCGGTTGCGTCATCGCAATCGCCACCTGTCTACCAGGATGAGCTTTACAGCTACGACGGCTTGCAACGCCTTTTCGACATGAGCCGCGGCCAACTCACCAGCGGCAACACGCAGATAGCCAACCTCGCCTCGGCCCAGCAATGGAACCTCGACGCGACCGGCAACTGGTCCAACTTCGTCAACACCGACACCGCGACGCCAGCCAACAACCTCGATCAGCAGCGCACCAGCAATCCAGTGAGTGAAATCGCGGCGATCTCCCAGCGCTATGGGCTAACCTGGGCACAACCCGCCTACGATCGCGCCGGCAACATGACGACGGTTCCGCGGCCGAACACTCCCACGGCCTCATTCAGCGCGACCTACGACGCCTGGAACCGGCTCGTTTCGCTAGCCGGCACGGCGGCCTACATCTACGATGGCCTCAATCGGAGGATTTCAAAGCTCGCCGGCGGGCAGACGCGGGATTTTTACTTTTCAGCCCAGTGGCAAATCCTCGAAGAGCGAGTCAGCACGGCAACGGGGACCGCGATCCGTGCAGCGAGGAAACGAGCCGTGGGCCGCCGGGGCCTCACAGCTTCCGGTGCCGCGGAGCGGCAATTCGTCTGGGGATTGCGTTACCCTGATGATTCGATCCTGCGCGACCGCACACCATCGGGCACTGGCCCTCTCTCCGAGCGTCTTTACGCCTTGCAGGATGCAAATTGGAACGTCTTAGCGGTTACCGACGCTAGCGGCGCCGCCCATGAGCGTTATCGCTACGCGCCTTATGGCCTGCCCACGTTCGCGAACGCTTCGTTTACGCCAATCGGCATCGGCGGCGTCTACGAGTGGGAAATGCTCTATGCTGGCTACAGGTGGGACGAAGAGAGTGGGCTATACCACGTTCGGCGTCGAAATCTAGACTCCGGATTGGGCTCATGGTTAATGCGCGACCCTCGTCGAGTAGGAATGCCGGATCCAGCGCCTTATCGACGCGCGGATCTGCTAGGGCGGGTGCTTCAGGATCCGAAATTACTTGGCTTGCCGCGCGACCCATTGGATTCGGTCGCACGAATGTTGCCACCTGATGACCCTTCACTTTATTCTTACAGTGGCCTGAACCCTTTGAACAGCACCGACCCATCCGGACTGATTAGCGTGGTCGCGAGTGTTTGCAAGCCGACGCAATGTGCAGTAAGTCCCCCCGATCCGTTGGTGTTCCCTTGCGATGAAGCCGAGTCAAAAATGGATCCTCTTACGTTTTACTGCTCTGGCCCCTGCACAATGCGCCAGCCAATATCTCCTCAGTGCACTGTTCGATGTAACGATACAGGACGTAAAACTAGAACGTTCCAGTGCCAGAAGAATTTCGGGATCTTTGAGTGGGTGACATTAAGAGACAAGGACACTGATTCGTGCTGAGCTCTCCGGCCAGCCACGACAACTTGATGACGTGCTTTACTGCAAACCTTTTTCCACTAGCCTCGGCTACTTGACGATCGTGCCGTGTAATACCAGCCATTGGCCATCGAAAGCTTCCCCTTTCAGTGGCCATGATAATGCAACCTCAGGCAGGTGCACGTTTAGTTCACCACGGTTGTGACACCGGCTTTAGCCCCTTATGTGACTGGATCAAACATGTATTTTAAATCTTCCGCAACGGCGATTGCCGCCCTTTGTTTGAGTCTTGTGTCTGGCGTGGCTGCTAGTGAAAAGGCGACCTCAATTCAGTTTCTGGGTGACGATAATAAGCCCATCGCGAACGGCCTCTTTTATTTCTATGAATATGGCGATGGTCAGACAATCGCAAACGTGATCTGCCGCGGCGAGGCCTTAGATGCGGATGGTGTTGTGCAGGTACCGTACGTTCCAAAGAACTTTATGATGTCCGTGCGCAGTCGAGCAGAGTTTTATGACACTACTTGGGAATCTCCTGGAGTTTCAATTGTGCCGGGAAGAAATGTGATTCATGTACGACAGTCTGGCGCAATACAACTGGATATCGAAGCGACCAATGAGCGAATGAGTCCCAATGGCATTATAACCAAACTTGTTGTGGTGTGTTATCGAAGGGAAGCAACTGATGACACCTTGGTGAAGGGAGTAGGATATCTAGGCGTTGCACCTGGGAGTTGTCTTGAAGTATGGGGGTTGCCGGCCGGCGACTATAGGATTGAAATCAAAGAAAGTTCCGACTCTAAGGACCTTATGTGGCGCATGCACGATGTGCAGGTGGCAAATGGCAAGAAAACGGAACTGAGGCAGGTTAGGTTGGACTGAGAGGGGGAACGGGGCGCGACTCGAGGGGCGCTGGTAGGCTGGAACAGCGACGGAGACGTGAGCGGAGAAATGGGCGCGATTCGAATCGTGTCGACTGCATGCGACGACGGGCGCGTGGCGGACGATCGCTTCTGCACTTCCGAAGAACGAGTTTACCGCAATGGATGAAGCGTGTGTTGAATGGAAAAGATGCAACCAATAGCGTTACCTCCATGCGACCACCGTGCTGAGTTCGGTCAATCGCTCGCGCGATGCGACCATCCGCTCGTCATAGCCGCTGACCGTCTTGTCCCGCTTGCAGCCTGCACCTCGTGCACTCTTCGCGACGGAACAGCAGACGGACGCGTGGCTGTCTCCTTCACCACATTGAGTCTTGAACACGATCGATGCAAAGCGGGTGAAATCTCCTTTTGTGTCGCGCTGATGAACCGCGGCGACAACTTCCTCAAGATGCTTGCGTCCTGGCAAGCTCTTGAGGACACGAACCATGAACTGATCGTCGCCGACTTTGGTTCTACGGATGTTGATCTTCGCGATGCGGTTGCCAGCCTGCCGCAAGTCCGAATTGTGCAGCTCGATGGGCCTTTCAACCGATCCAGAGGCCTAAACGCGGCAGCGGCAAGCGCAACCGGCGAATTCGTTTTCTTCCTCGACGCCGACATCCTCCTTCCCAAAGATCTCTGCTCAACCGTTCGATCCCACGTCCGAGCGGGACGGTGTTACTTCCCGATCTGCTATTCGCTTCATGAAGGCAGCGGGCCGGGTCTGGCAGCCCCCGGGTGGTGGCGTCAAACAGGCTTTGGTCTGTGCGGATTTCATCGTGACGATTTCACCAAGCTCCGTTGGAACGAGTCCTTTACCAGCTGGGGCGGGGAGGATAACGACCTCCGCCGCCGTGTCGCCGAGCACCTGCGAATCGTCCGCGAGCGGTGTCCTGGCTTGTTGCACCTTTGGCACCCCAACGGTCTCGCATTCAAGAACCTCCAAGACGTCCCAGCAGAGGCGGGCCGCAAAGTCGTACCAATGCCCCCCAGTTCCGAGAATGGTCAATCTGTCGCGCCGGCATCGCTAAGGAGTGTTCCAACATCGCATCCGACTGCTGATGAAACCGCCCAGAGTGCAGATAACCGGATGCTATATTCGCCAGCTAAGGAAAAGCCAAAAGTCGGGTTTCTGCTATCCTGCTTACCGGTCGGAGGCGTAGGTCGCGTAATCGCTGACACTGCTGTTAACGTTCGTCGCATTCAGATTTCGGGCGTTGCCGCACGGGAAACAAAGCCAATGTTTGCACCGTTTGCGGAAGCGTTCGCATCGATCAACTGCCCGACTTATAGTGGCGCTGAATGGCAAAAGTCGGCGCAACGTGTAATCGATGAATCGGACGTCTTGGTGGTCTGGGGATTCGGCGAGCCAGCCGCTTATAGCGGCTTGAATTTCCACGGCAAGCCGGCAATTGTCCAGGCCCATAACACCAAGGAGAATCAGTGGACTACCCGAGTGATTTCCGTAGCCCACAAAGCGAACGTGGCAACACATTATCAGGCTTGCAGCGAAGCGGCTATGGAATCGTATCCCGTTGAACTGCGCCCGAAGGTGCGCGTCATTCTCAATGGTTGCGAGCCGTCGCGACTGATTCCACGGGTCTCGCGTTCCGAAATGCGGAAGGTCTGGAGGATTTCGTCAGATGCCAAAATCATCGCTTACATCGGGCGCGTCGTTCCGGAAAAACGTGCCGAGCACGTTGCATTTGCTGCGGAGGTGCTTGGATCTGACTTTGTCGGTTTGATTGTGGGAGACGGCGTCTATCTGGCCGCCTGCCGTAACCTCTGCAAAAGCACGCGAGCCGTCTTTGCCCCGGTGCTTGAGCACATAGCCGATGGCTTGGCGGCGATTGACGTATTCGTCAACACCAGCAAATATGAGGGTGCTTCCATGACGCTCGTCGAAGCCATGCTCATGGGAGTTCCGATTGTGTCGACGGTGACCGGTTCCATTCCTGAAATGGAGCGGGCCGCCGGTCGCGAGCTTGTTCACCACGTTTCAATGCAGCCCGCTCCCGATGAGGTTGCAGAAGCTGTAAAATTGGCTCTTCATGACCACGAACGAGTTAGATTTGCCAAAGCTTGGGCGCACCAGCACCTGACCGCCAGAACGATGGCAGCTCGATTCGAAGACTTTGTCCTCGAAATT
>DASXEJ010000373.1 GCA_036490175.1 Pirellulales bacterium
AAACTCTCGACTTGACAGCGGCCGCAATTACGGACGAAGCCCGTGCTTTCGTCGAACAATCGGCCAGCAATACGTTGATTCAAGTCAACCTGCCGGACGAAACTATGATCGCCCTGCTACGCGAAGGTTATTCGCTGACGATGATCCGGCGCATGAGTCGCGCTGACCGCGCCACGACGGTAGATGGTCTCAAAAGACTCCGCGCGCCAGCAGCGATTAAGACCGCGCTATAAGGTGCTAAACATTCATCGCACTGCTTATGTGCGCGGCTGCTGTTGTGTAATGCAATGGAACGTCCCCAGCCCCCAGGCCAGTTCTACGGCCCGAATTCCCCGCACCTGGTGATTGGGAAAAAGTTTCGCGAGTGTGGCGACGGCATCTGCGTCGGACGGGCAGCCAAACTGCGGCACGATCACAACGCCGTTGGCAATATAAAAGTTGGTGTAGCTGGCCGGCAGGCGGCGATCGTCAAAATAAATTGCCTGCGGCATGGGCAGCTGCACCACCTCGAGTGACCGTCCCTCTTCGTCGGTGGCAGATTGCAGCCGGTGCAGATTGTCGGCAAGTGCCGCATAGTTCTCGTCGGCGGGGTCCTGTTCCACGGCAGTCAAAACCGTGCGGGGACCGACGAAGCGGGCCAGTTCATCGATATGACCGTCGGTGTCGTCGCCGACGATCCCTTCGCCCAGCCAGATGACGTGTCGGCCGACTCCGTAATCGGCCAGGTAGCGTTCGACATCGCTGCGCGACAGATGGGGATTGCGATTTGGATTCAACAGGCACTGCTCGGTGGTCAGGATCGCGCCGCGCCCGTTCACATCGATCGCGCCTCCCTCCAAAATGATGCCTGGCTCGAAGCGCTTCATGCCCAGTTCTTGAGCAATCCGGACTGGCACTTGCACGTCTTTCTCGAAGGGGGGGTACTTGCCACCCCAGGCGTTGTAGCCCCAGTGTACAAGCGCCGGCGGCACCGCGTTCGCGCAGGTGAGAAACATGGGGCCGTGGTCGCGCGCCCAGGCGTCGTTGGTCGGGATGTCGTAGATCGTCACGTCGGCAATGCCGCCCACCATCGCGCCAGCTTGCGCCAGCACGGCCTCGCCCCCGGCTAGGATCCGCACGGGCTCGAACTTTACTAGCGTGCGCACCAAATCGGCCCACACGCCCGGAATAGTCTCGAAGGCACCGGGCCAACTTTCCAGGTTGTGGGGCCAAGAGAGCCATGTCGCGACATGCGGCTCCCATTCGGCCGGCATCCGATAACCAAGCGAGGCAGGCGTATTTTCAGACATGATTTACCGCGGGTTTCGCGCAAAAAAGGACGCGGGCCAAAGTTGCCCGACGAAAGCGTCGCAATTTACCGCGCGTGCAACTCGTTGGCCAGGAACGAGGCGATGGCGGCGTTCACAAAGTCCGGATTCTCGAGCGGCGCCATGTGCCCCGCATCGGGAACGACCTGGAACTCGGCGCCCGGAATGGCGCCGGCCAGCTTGCGCATCTCTTCGACCGGGCTGATGGCGTCCTCCTGGCCGACCAGCACCAGTGTTCGCACGCCGATCGTGGGCAGCAGGTCGGTGCAGTCTGGCCGGACGGCCATTCCGCGCTGCGCCGCGGCGATGCCGCGCGGATCGGTCTCCAGGATCATCGTCCGCACGGCCTGCGCCAACTGCGGACGGTCTGCCGCGGTACGCGGATGCAACAACTTGGGGAGCATGGCGTCGGCCACCATCGCCGACCCTGCGACCAGCACCTTGTCGGCCATTTGTCGCCGGCCTGCGGCTGCCTCGGGAGAATCCGCCACGCTACGGGTATCGCACAGAATGAGCGACCGGACGCGATCGCGATATTTACGCAGGAAGGCCATCGCAATGTAACCTCCCATCGACAGCCCGCACAGGCAGACGGGCTGCCGCAGGGCCAATTGATCGAGCATGCTCGCCAAATCGTCGGCGAATTGCTCCATCGTCACAGTCTCGCCGGCCGCAGCAGCGGCGGCAAATGTGCTGCGGCCGAATCCGCGCAGATCGGGCGCGATCAAACGATTATTACCGCCGAGCGATTCCAACTGGCTAACCCACATCGTGTGGTTCAGCGGAAATCCATGAATGAGCAGCAGCGTGGGTCCGGCGCCGCGTTCAAACACGTTCAACGTTGCGCCATTAATGTTGATTTGCCGCATGGCAATACTTCTCCACGGAATGGTTGCCAAGGAGGACCGTTTTCGATCCGTACGGCATGGCGACGAAGAACCGCGACCGACAGCTCAGGACGATTTCTGCTGCGTCTTGGCAAGCTCTTCCTTGAAAAACTTCCATTGCTTGCCCATCTGGCCCGAATGCGGATCTTGCTCGACTGCTTTGGACTGGACTTCGAATGCCCCTTCCAAGTCCCCCTGGGCGTAACGGCATCTGGCCAGCGTGTCGAGATAGCCGGCCTCGGACAGGCGAATGTCCTTGTCATCCGACTGGCTGCGCAAGAGCTCGAGCGATCGTTCGCTGGCCCGACGTGCTTCATCCGCATCGCCGCCGGTGTTCGCCAGCAACCATGCCAATTGGTTGTAGGGTTTGCTGTCCTCGGGCTCTTCCTGGATCTCGCGACGGAACCCTTCGGCGGCTTCGCCGATCAGGCGGCGCGTCTTGTCCTTCAGTTCGTCGTCCAGCCCCTGATACCGATAGAGGGCGATCAACACGTCCACCTCGGCTGGATCGTCGTCGAGGCCGGCTTTGAGCTCGGCCAATTGCTCGGCACGCTCCCCGCTTGCCTCGTGTTGGCAGGCGCGAAAGAAGTGCAGCCGGGCACGCATCGTCTCCAGGGGCCCGAATTTGTTGAGCAGATCTTGTACGTCGCCTTCCTTCTTCTGCTCCTTGGCCTCGCGAATACGAACAGCGTCTCCCCAAACCTGGGCCGCAGCCAAATCGTCTCCCTGATCATGCAATAGCTCGCTCAACGAGAGCCATGCATAGAAGGTGATGAACTCTCCGTTCTTGTCGGCTTGAATGACATGCCTGTACTCTTGCTGGCACCACTTGTGCATGCCGCGGCGCTGTAGCTCGCGGGCGGCCTCGTAATGTTGTAGCAGGTTATCGAAGGCGGTGCCCTCGTTCAGCGCGCGAGCCCGATCGGCCGTTTGCTGGGCCTCTTTTTCGTTTCCTTGTGCCTGCTGCGCCTGGGCCAATGTGTAGAGCAAGATGGGCTCGCGCTGGATCCGATCACCAAAGCGCTTGGCCACCGTATCGACCACGCTCCAGGCCTCTTGCTCGACAAGCCAGTTGACTAATTCCACCAGGGTTTCGCTGTGTCCTTCCTCAAGGTCGACAATCCGCATCATGGCGGCCACCGCTTCGTCGCGCCGATCAAGCTTACGCAACACCGCGACTTGTTGCCGCCATAACGCACAAACGATCACCGGCTGGGTTTGCTGCGGCGGCTGCGAAAGCGCCCGCTGTTCGGCCTCGGCCAGCCGGCCCCAACTGTCGACCGCGGCGGCCGGGTCCTTGTGTGCAGTGAGATACGCGCGCAGCCACTCGGCGCCAGGCCGGGGGCTGCGCCCTAGATTGTCGCGAATGGCCTGCTCGCGTCCTGGCCAGCGTTTCTCGGTAATGCGCTTCTGCTCGATGATCGACAGCGCCGCCAACTTCGAAAGCACCAGCGACTTGTCGAAGCGCACCAGCCGGCACAGCACAGGCAGCCCACGATCGTCCGTCAAGTTGACCAATTGGCTGACGGTCACCAGGTGGGCCGCTTCATCTTTCAGACCGTAATTTTGCAGTAGGCGCTTTACCTCGGGCGGGTCGCTTGGCGCCGTCCATTCGATTTGCATCTGGCTGACAAGATACTTGGCGCGCGAGGCGACCTCGATGTCATCGTTGTCCTCGGCAGCCTCGAGCGTATCAAAAGCCTCGAAGCCGATCTTGGCCAGCTCCTGCTGAGCCCGCTCGCGTACGAAGTAATCGTCGTGGCCAAGTTGTCCGATTAGCTGATTGATCCGCTCGTCGAGCGGCATGGCTGGTACGTCCTCGGCGCGAGCGATGCCCATCACAAGCGCGCAGCACAACGCCGCCGCCAGGAATTGTCGCACGCCGCGAAAGCCAGGGTGCATTCGATTGTCTCTCACAAAGATGCCCGGGGCGAACGACCGTCCCTATTTAGGATAGCTGATACGGCGCGGGACCGGTAATTCGGTGGTCGGATAGGCGGGAATCAGCGGGCGGGGGGAGCCGCGAGTTGCTGCTCGACGGCCTCATCGATCAAATCCTGGCGGAAATTGATGGTGGGATCGGACGGGGAAAGCCGCGCTGCCAGCTTCCCCTCGCGATCGTAGACAACGTAATGTGGCAGGGCGCCATCGAAATCAAACTCGTCGGCCGCCATCTCGCTGGACCCAATGTTGCTGATCAGATTCTCGAAGGTGGCATCCTTGTCCGCGAGAAACTTTCGCACGCCATCGATTTCGTCCGGCTCGTCGAGGCTGAGCGCGATCACGACCAACCCCTCGTCACGGTGCTTGCGCCACAGTTCGACGGTATGGGGAAATTGTTTGACACATGGCGCGCACCAGGTGGCCCAATAATCGACCAGCACGACCTTGCCACGATGCGCCTCGATGGCCTTTTGGAATGCTGCCTTGTCGACGACCACGATCTCGACGGGCGCGGCGGCCGACTCTTGACCAACGGCGGCGGGACTTTCCGCCTGCACGGCACCGACGTCGTTCACCGTGACAGCATTGCCCGCAGCCTTGCCGGTAGGCGTGCGCTTCTCGTCAGCACAGCCGGCCAGCGCCAGCAAGATCACGAAGAGCGAGACCGCAACCGGGGAACGAACAACTAGTTTTGCGTAGATCATTGCCGATGACTCACAGGTACAAAAACGCCTTTATGACATGCCACATTCAAAGCAGCTAGCGCGCCGACAGCTGGCAAAATACGGACCCACATCATTGGTATTCGATGCCGCAGCCGAGGGGACGGGTTTCTGGCACCGCAGGCGAACGCCCATCCAGCGCGGCCTCGATGGCATCGCGTAGATAGGTCTTCTTGACGGCCGTCGCGTCGGCCCAGCTATCGTCGACTCCGCCGATGTACACGACCTTGCGATCACGATCGAGGACGAACGCCTCGGGCGTCTTCTGGGCGCCGTAGGCCCTGCCCGACAACTGCGTGAGGTCCGACAGATATGGGAAATTGAACTTTCTTTCCTGTGCATGGGCCTTCATGGCCGCGAGATTGTCCTCTGCACCCTGGCTGACGCTGAGGGCGATCAATTGCACGTCTCGATTCTTGAATTCGTTCTGCAATTGGATCAGCCGCTCTTCGTACTGTTGTGCGACGGGGCAGTGGTTGCAGGTAAAGATGACGACCACCACCTTGGCATCTTTGTAATCGCTCAGGCTGTGCTGCTTGTCGTCGGTACCTTGAACATTGGCCCAGTCAGGCGCGGGGCTGCCGACGCTGAGTACCTTGTTGAATTTGCCGGCAAAGGCCAAGCTGGCCGCCAGCGATACGATCACAAGACCAGTCGCCGAATTCTTAAGCATCTCGCTAGGCTCCTCGAAGCAAGAAAATCTCCCGGCAGGGAGGATAGGAAAACCAGGCCCCCGTAAGCACCAAAGGCAGGGCCCAATAGCAGGCAGGGCGGTGTGAAGTATACCGGCTGCGGGGTCTACCGATCGGAAACACTTTCCGGGTAACTCCCACTGTATTCTAGTCTCGCGGGTTCTCCGGGACGTGTCAATCGAAGGCTCGCCGGCCCAACCCTGCGCGCGCATGCTGGCATGACGGGTCGTCCAACCAGGCAATCCTAATACGGGCAGAACTGTCCTTGCGGCGCGAACGATTTCGGTTTGAAATGCGTCCAGCTACCATCCTGCCCGAAGCCTGCTCCCGCGGCCCTGCACCTGGCAGGGTGTCGCTCCCCTTAATCCGGAGACGCCGTGCTCCCCTATATCTGGATGTTGTGCGGCGCGTTCTCGTTTGCTTGCATGGTGGCATTCGCTCGCGGGTTGCAAGGGATCTGCGATTGGCAGATCGTGGCACTGGCCCGGGCGCTGCTCGCCACGATTTTTGCGGCCGCGATGGTATTCGCCGCCGGCGGACGATTTGTCGTCTGGCGACCTGGCACCTTGTGGGTTCGATCGATCGCCGGCAGTATGAGCATGCTGTGTACGTTCTACGCGGTGCCGCGCTTGCCCATTGCCGACGTATTGACGCTGGCCAACATTTTTCCCGTGTGGGTGGCGCTGTTGTCCTGGCCCGTGCTTAAGGAAAAACCGTCGGCCGGCGTGTGGCTGGCCATCGCGTGCGCACTGGGGGGCGTGGCCCTGGTACAACACCAGCCTTTTGCCCCCTCAGATGCCGAGACGACAATTCAACAACCGTACGAGAACGAAGCTCGCTCTGCCACGGTGGTCTTGCTGGGAGGGAGCTTTGCCACCGCTGTGGCGATGATCGGACTGCACCGGTTGAACCAATTCGACGCGCGGGCCATTGTGGCGCATTTCTCGGCCGTGGCTACCCTGTTTTGCGGCGCAGCGTTGTTTCTGTTTCCGACCACGCATACTGCGGCGCGGCCTTTCGATTCCTACGTCTGGCTGATGCTCATGGGTGTGGGGTTGGCCGCCACGATTGGCCAGATACTTTTGACGAAAGCGTTCACGACCGGCAATGCGGCCAAAGTCTCTGTCGTCGCACTCAGCCAGATCGGCTTTGCGATGCTATTCGACGTCGTGTTCTGGGACCGCCGCTTCACACCCCTGGGTCTGCTGGGTATGGCCCTGGTGATCGTTCCCACGGCGTGGTTGCTGTGGGGCGAGACGCGTAACGGGACGATCGACACTGAAATCGAAGTGGTGTGACGGCACGCGTACGACTCGTCGCCGGCCAATCTGGGCAAGGGAGGCGGCATCGGCACGCCCGCTGAGCATTTCAGGTGGTGAATCTTGGGAATTGCTGAGTTCGTAAATCCTGCCCACGACCGGCGGGAGATACAACCCGCAACGAACGAGCTTCCGGCGCCTATTCCCGTGGGCAAAGTGGGCCAGTTTTTTGTTGACACGCGCAGCCGGTCTGCGACATTGGAAACCGTTAGGGAATCGATCAATCAAGTCTGCAGCGCCGCTCGGCAAGTGCTGCGGGCGGTCGCGTAGAGGGGGCCATGGATTCCGCGGTGCTCCCCAGTCTGCTCAGCATCTCATTAACCGTCGTCGTGGGTTGCGCCGTGTTTGGATTCGGCAAGCGGCGTCCCTCGAAGCCCAACGGCGGACCCGACGCTCGTGTCGCCGCAACGCCTGCTTCCCCTGCAACGCCCAGCCGCAGTTACGACTCTGGCGAATGGAAACGGGTCAAGGATGCCCTGCGCGACACCGAAGAGAAGTATCGGCTGCTGATCGAGAATGCCAACGATGGGATTTGCGTGGCTCAGGACGGGCGGATCCAGTTCTTCAATCCGAAATTGCAACAGATGCTCGGGTACGATGCCGAGCGGTTGACGACGATGCCATTTACCGACCTCATCGCTGTCGAGGATCGGCCGCTAGTGGTCGATCGCTATCAGCGTCGGTTGCGCGGAGAGGACCTGCCGCACGTCTACGAATTCCGATTTCTCACAGCCAACGGCGAATTGGTGTGGACCGAAATCAACTCGGTCATGATCAACTGGGAGGGGCGACCCGCTTCGCTGTCGTTCTTTCGCGATGTGAACGAACAGAAGCGTACCGAGCAAGCGCTGCGCGATTCAGAGGCGCTCTATCACTCGCTGGTCGAGAGCTTGCCGTTGAGCATCTTCCGCAAGGACGTCGCCGGCCGGATTCTGTTCGCCAATCGACGATTCTGCGAGACGCTAGGGCGGCCGCTGGAAGAATTGTGCGGCAAGACCGACTTCGATCTATTCCCGCGCGCACTGGCCGAGAAGTACCATCACGACGACGAGCGGGTGATCACGACGGGCCTAGTGGTGGAAGATGTCGAAGAGCACAAGAAACCTGACGGCGAGACGATCTACGTGCAGATCCTCAAGGCCCCGGTATTGGGGGCCGATGGCCAGGTGCGGGGCGTGCAAGGCATGTTCTGGGACGTCTCGGCGCGTCACCGCGTCGAAGAAAAACTGCGCGAAAACGCCGAGCGAACACGGTTGATCCTGGATACGGCCTACGACGCTTTCGTGGGCGTCGACAGCGAGGGCAGGATCATCGATTGGAACCCGCAGGCCGAGGCGGTATTCGGTTGGCCGCGCGAGGAAGCCCTTGGTCGCCAGGTGGCCGAGACCATTATTCCGCCACAGTTTCGCCAGGTTTATCGTCGGCGGTTGGAACAGACGTTGGCGCGCGGCCAAGGGGCGGTACTCAACAAACGGATCGAAATCACGGCCATGCGCCGCGATGGCAGCGAGTTTCCTGTCGAGGCTGCGATCACGCCGGTACGGCTCGGGAAGGCTCACATCTTCCACGCCTTTTTGCACGACATTCGCCGTCGCAAGCGCTACGAAGCCGAGCTGCTTGAGGCCAAGGAAGCAGCCGAAGCCGCCAACCGTGCCAAGAGTGCGTTCCTGGCCAATATGAGCCACGAGATTCGCACTCCCATGAACGCCGTCATTGGCATGGCGGAGCTGGTTCTCGATACGCCGCTGAACGCCGAGCAGCGCGACTATTTGAAGCTGGTCTTAGAATCGGCAGATTCGCTGCTGTCGATCATCAATGATCTGTTGGACTTCTCCAAGATCGAGGCCGGCAAGTTCCATCTCGACCCCGTTCCCTTCGACGTGCAAGAGGGCATCGGCGACACCATGAAGTCGTTGGCCGTCCGCGCGCACAAGAAGGGGCTGGAATTGATGCACGAGATTGCGGTCGACGTGCCACGGATGATCGTCGGCGACCCGAACCGATTGCGGCAGGTAGTCATTAATCTGGTCGGCAATGCGATCAAGTTCACCGACCGGGGCGAAGTCGTGATGACCGTCACGCGGCAGGAATCGGCGGATCAAGAAATGACGCTTCATTTTGCCGTACGCGACACCGGCATCGGCATTCCCGCGAACAAACGCGATCTGATCTTTAAGGCTTTTGAGCAGGCCGATAGTTCCACGACGCGCCGTTACGGTGGGACGGGGCTGGGCCTGGCCATCTCGTCCGCTCTGGTTGACCTCATGGGAGGCCGCGTGTGGGTGGAAAGCGAGGAAGAAAAAGGAAGCACGTTCCACTTCACCGCCCTGTTCCGGCAAGGTGAAGTTGCGCCGCAGGACGATCGGCTGGACGCTCCCCCGGCGCTTGAGGGCTTGCGCGTGCTAGTGGTCGACGACAACGCGACGAACCGGCGCATTCAGCTGGAAATGCTGCACAACTGGAAAATGCAGCCGGTCGCCGTCCCCGGAGCCGTCGATGCGCTGCGGGTGTTGCGCGAATCGCATCGTGCGCAGCATCCCTTCGGTCTGGTGCTGACCGACGCCAATATGCCGGACGTCGACGGGTTTTCGCTGGTCAGTGAGATCAAGTCCGATCCACTCCTCAGTGGTGCGATCATCATGATGCTCACCTCCGGCGATCGCCCGGATGATGTAGCCCGCTGCCGGCAGTTGGGAATCGCGACCTACTTGATGAAGCCGGTCAAACAATCCGAGCTATTCGACGCGATCGCGGCCGCCGTCGCTCCGGCCGAAATCGAAGCCGTGGTCGATCGCTCGTCCCTTTCGCCCGGGGCGGCCACGCGCGCCTTGAATATCTTGTTGGCCGAAGACAGCCTGGTAAATCAGAAGCTGGCCGTAGGGCTGCTCGAGCGGCGCGGCCATCGGGTGCAGGTGGCGAACAACGGCCGCGAGGCGCTGGCGGAACTAGAGAAGCAACACTACGATTTGGTGCTGATGGACGTGCAAATGCCCGAAATGGATGGGCTGGATGCTACGCGTGCGCTGCGCGAGCGCGAAATGTCCACGGGCCATGCTCGGCGGCCGGTGATCGCCATGACGGCGCACGCCATGGAGGGCGACCGCGAGCGCTGCCTGGCGTCGGGCATGGACAACTACATCTCGAAGCCGATTCGCTCGCGAGAGCTGTTCGAGACGATCGATCAAACACTTGCCGGCATGTCGGTCGCCAGGCCCGAAGAGTTACCTGGCGCGGATACGATCGGGCTCGATTGGTCGGTCGCCTTGGAAACCGTCGGCGGAGACCGGCACTTGCTCGGCGAGATCGTCGCGGCGTTTCTAGAAGAGGCGCCACGATTGCTCAACGATCTACGAACGGCCGCGACCGCCGGCGATACCGAAGGATTGCACCGTGCGGCCCACACCTTGAAAGCGTCGTTGCGATATCTTGGCGCAGGAGAATTGTTCGACCAGGCGTTCGTGTTGGAAACCTGCGGTCGCGACGCGCGGCTGGCGGACGCGGCAAAAACGATGGCGATTTTCGACACCTCGCTGGAACGACTGCTGGCAAACCTTCCCAGGCTGGCTGAAAAAGTTACACATCGACAGTAACGTCGTACTTGATTCTGGCACTTGCGCGCTTTTGCATTACTCGATTGGTTTCGAGCCATAACGTCCCACCGGGAAGCAACCGTATGCCAACTGTCTTAGTTGTCGACGACGCTGCCGTTGATCGCCGCCTGGTGGGGGGTCTGCTCGAGCATGACCCGGACCTGACCGTTCGATTCGCCACCAACGGCACCCATGCCCTGACGATGATGCGCGAAAGTGTGCCGGCCTTGGTCGTGACGGACTTGATCATGCCCGAGATGAACGGACTGGAGCTGGTGACCGCGATACGCGACCAGCACCCGTTCGTGCCTGTCATCCTGATGACTTCGAAGGGTAACGAGGAGATCGCCGTACAGGCGCTACAACGCGGCGCGGCCAGCTACGTGCCGAAAAGTCAGCTGGCCGACAGATTGCTCGAAACCATTCGCGCTGTGCTCGACGCATCGCGCCCCCGCGAAAGCCAGGCGCGTCTGCTCACGCACATTGTCAATAGCGAGTGCATGTTCCGCTTGGAGAACGACTGCACGCTGTTCCCGCCGTTGATCAACTACTTGCAAGACCATGTGGCGCGCTTTGGCTTGTTCGATCAGATCGAACGCGTGCGGATGGGCATCGCGCTCGAAGAAGCACTCGTCAATGCGCTGTATCACGGCAACCTCGAGGTGCATTCCGGGCTGATCGAAGATAGCCACGACGCGTACTACGCCATGGTCGACCAGCGTTCGCAGATCTCGCCCTACAAGGAACGTGAGATCCTGGTCACGCTGAAAATCTCGCCCGACGAAGCCGTGGTTACGATACGCGACCAAGGCCCAGGTTTCGATCCGGCATCGCTGCCCGATCCCACGGACCCGGTCAACCTGGAAAAAGCCAGTGGGCGAGGATTGCTTCTGATGCGTACGTTTGTCGACGAGGTCACATTTAATGACCGGGGCAACGAAGTCACGCTGCGCAAACGCCGCCGCCAGACCGACGGCGAGACATTGAACTGCAACGAGTTGCTCTAGAATCCGCCTGGGGACGCGTGCGGTCAACGATTTGTCTGAACGCTGCTGCTGGCTTGCCAGCAGTTTCTGCGAGTAACGGAGCCGACGCGGCCCGGCCCGATTGGGGCAAACGGACTGCCATGCCTGTTAACTCGATATTGCTAGAAAATGGCGAGGCCCGTGACCGATCGCCCCGCAATACTCCTGCCTGCGGCTAGAACACCCTATAATAAATCGGCGGGGCCGGCGAATTACCGCCGGTCGCCATTGGCGAAAGTTAACGACGCTGCCTTTCTCAAGGCGACATCTCGGCTGAAGTTTCACAGGAGGGGAGAACACCTGATGCGTTACTGCCTATTGCTCGCCGTTCTCGGGGCCATGTTAGTCGCCCAGCCGTTTACGGCGTCGGCCGCCGACGCCAAAAAGGACAAGCCGACCGTGGCCGTTTTTCGGCTGCGTGGGCCCATCGTGGAGACCGCCGCCGAGGAGAACATTCTGTTCGGCACATCGCATTCCGTGACGATCAAGGACCTTGCCGAACGCCTGGGCAAGGCCCGCGACGATGAGGCCGTCAAAGCGGTAGTTCTGACCCTGGATGGCGCCACGGTTAGTCTGGCGCAAGCCGAAGAAATTCGCCAAGGGATGGCCGCGATCCGAGCCGCGGGCAAGGACGTGCACCTGTTTGCCGAAGGCCTGACGATGCAAGACTATGTGCTGGCCGCCGGCGCTACCGAAATCACCGTGGTTCCGACAGGCGACCTGTGGCTGACGGGTTTTTACGCCGAAAGTCCCTACGTGCGCGGACTGCTCGACAAAGTCGGCGTTACTCCCGACTTCTTGCATTGCGGCGACTACAAAAGCGCTTCGGAAACTTTCATGCGCACTGGGCCCAGTCCCGAAGCCGAAGCCATGCAGAACTGGCTGATGGACAGCATGTATCAGACCACGGTCCAGCTGATCGCCAAGGGGCGGGGCGTGGACGAAGCCAAGGTGCGCGGCTGGATCGACGCCGGCCCCTACACGTCCGAAAAGGCCAAGGAACTGGGACTGATCGATCGTGTCGCCCAACGCCACGATCTCGAAGTGGCGCTGCAACAAAAATTTGGCGACACTGTGAAGTTCGATTCCAAGTATGCCGCCAAATCGTCGGGCCAGATCGATTTCTCGTCACCGATGGGCATCATGAGTTTTTATGCCGAGCTGCTGGGGGGAGGCAAAAAGAAAAAGGCCACCAAGGATTCGGTTGCGATCGTCTACGTCGAGGGGGGCATCGTCCTCGGTAGTGCCGACGCAAGCCCGCTCAGCTTCGGCGGCAAGTCGGCCGCCAGCACTGCCATCCGCAAAGCGCTTGACGAGGTGGCCGACGATAACACGGTCAAGGCCGTGGTCCTGCGTGTCGATTCGCCTGGAGGTTCAGCGACAGCAAGCGACATCATTCTGGCGGCAGCCAAGCGCGTAAAGGCCAAGAAGCCGCTCATCGTATCGATGGGCAATGTGGCGGCCAGCGGTGGTTACTACGTGGCTTGCGGCTCGGATGTGGTGTTTGCCGACGAAGGAACCATTACCGGTTCGATCGGGGTGATCGGTGGAAAATTGGCCACGACCGGCCTCTGGGACAAGGTCGGCATCAATTGGAAGGAATACGGCCGCGGCGCCAACTCCGGGATTCTCAGCACCGCGCATCCCTTCACAGAGCCGCAGCGCGTGCGGATGCAAGGTTGGATGGACGAGATCTATGGTGTGTTCAAAAACCACGTCGTGGCGATCCGCGGCTCGAAATTGAAAAAGCCCATCGACGAGTTGGCAGGCGGCCGCGTCTATACCGGCCGGCAAGCCTTGGATTTGGGCCTGGTTGACCGCATGGGCACGCTCACCGACGCCATTAAATTGGCAGCCGAGCAAGCTAAAGTTGACAAGTACGAGGTTCGCGTCGTGCCCGAGCCCAAGAGCTTTCTGCAAACGTTGCTCGGCAGCGCCATGGGGGAGGACGACGACGAGGCAAAAGGCGTATCGCTGTCGGCGGCTTTGGGCGTGCGCACGTTTCCTTTGCTCGACGCGGTGTTGCCCTATTTGCAGAATCTCGACGGCCAACGCGTGGGGGCCATCACGATGGCGCTCGGCCGCTTGGAGTTGATTCGCCGCGAGGGGGTCGTGCTGATGATGCCCGAGATCATCATCCGGCAATAGACAGATTCCGATTTGCCAGAGGAGCTACCATGCTGCGTCTGCGTGTACCGGCGCCGCTGCTTGCTGCCGTTGTCATTTGTAGTGCTGTGGGCTCCGCCCGCGCGGGTGAGACTGCTTCGCACGTGGCTTCACTACCAGCGGAACGCCGACCCTTGGCGACGGCTGCGGACTTTCGACCGGACGCGGCATCCGTCGTACGACATGGCCCGGCGTATCGTTATCCCCAGGCCGGCTGGATCGTGCTGCATATCGAAGGCGCTCCCTACGAGCGCGGATTTCAGCACGGCACATTGCTAGCCGCGGAAATCG
>DASXEJ010000374.1 GCA_036490175.1 Pirellulales bacterium
CGCGGTTGCCCCACAGATTGCGCTGTACCAGAGCGACCGGGGTGGGCTATGTTCATGCGCCTTCGACCATGCACAGGATGCCCACCATGAACGACCGCGAGCACGACGCTCGGACATTGAACGCAGTCGAGCATTCGACCGATCCGTTGACTGTCGCTAACGACTTGCCATCGATCCCTGCAGCCGATCGGTCTGTCGAAAGTAACAAGCCTGATCGCTCGCCGGACGAAGGCGCCGACTATGCCACGCGCCGAAGCTTTCTCGCTTCTACCGTGGGGACCGCGGGATCGCTGATCGTGGCAGGCGCCGTTCTGCCCGACACAGCTGCGGTTGCCGGCGCGGCGCTAACTCGGGCCGCGCACGATTGGGGGTCACTCCGCCGTCGCATCAAGGGAGAAGTGGTCACTGCGAACGCCCCTGATTTTGCCGCGGTGCGAAGCGCCCTGGTTTGGAACAAGATCAAGCCCGACCGCTCTCCGGATGCTATCGTGCGGGTCAAGAACGAGCACGACGTTATCCAGGCCGTCAATTTCGCGCGTGAAAACGGGCTGAAGGTCGTGGTCCGCGGCGGCGGTCACAGCTGGTGCGGCTTGGCCGCGCGCCAGGGCGGTATAGCCATCGATCTCTCGGAGCTCAATGAATCCCGGATCGACCCGACCGGGCGAACCGCCGTGATCCAGCCGGTGATCAGCAACCGCGAGCTGGCACGCCGTCTGGGCGAACATGGCTTGGCCTTTCCGATCGGTCATTGTCCCACGGTTAAGGCGAGCGGCTATCTCTTGAACGGCGGCATGTCTTGGAACATGAGTCATTGGGGACCTGCCTGCCAGAGCGTCGAGGCGGTGGAATTCGTCACAGCCGACGGCAAGCTGATCAAGGCCAGCGCCACCGAGCACCAGGAACTGTTTTGGGCAGCCCGAGGATGCGGGCCGGGAATGTTTGCCGTGGCCACACGTTTTCATTTGAAGTGCTATCCATTGCCCAAGGCCATCGCCACGAGCAACTATTATTTTTCGCTGCATGATCTGAAAGAGACCGTCGACCAGGTCGTGGCAGCAGGGCGAAAGATGCCCAACAAAGTGGAACTGTCGATCTTTCTGATCAAAGCGCCGACCGAGCTTGCCAACGCCTGCCACGACCACAATGGCAAATTGTGCATGATCTCGGCGGTGGCTTTCGGGATGACACGGGAAGAATCCACGGCGGCACTCGCGCCGCTGGAAAAGATCGACATAGTGACGAAGGCGCTCGGCAAAAGCTTCAACCGCCCTTCCAGTTTCGAACAACTGGCCGCCGCTTCTGGCGAAACATGGCCGGAGAATCATCGCAACCTGTGCGAGAACCAATGTTCGAAGGCCAGCCCTTCCGACATGTTGCTGGCCTTGCGCGACAAATTCGTCGAGGCGCCGTCGGATAAATCCGTGATCGTTTTCTGCCAGAGCACAGGCCCCAGGAATTTGCTCGAGCCTCGTGCCGATGTGGCACTATCGATGGACGCCACATCGTACGGCGGTTCGTGGGCCATCTGGGAGAAGGAAGCGGACGATGCCGCCAACCGCAAGTGGCAGGATGAGATCGTCGCGCTGATGAAACCCTTCACTGCTCAGCATTACATCGGCGAGACCGACATCGTGCAGGATCCCTCGCGCGTGCAGAATTCGTATTCCACCGAGAAGTGGCAACGACTGGAAGCGGTGCGCGCCAAGTACGATCCCCAAGGCGTGTTCTTCGGTTTCTTGGGGGGGACGGACAAGGCCTGAAGTGCGTGCGGCATGCCGGCTGACACCACGTCGCCATATGCAGAAGCCCGCCGCGACGGGAGAACGCACAACGCACAGTAATTCGTTCCGTGCCGTGCCTTGATTTTCCATGGAATTCTACAACCACACGCAATGCGCGATCGAGTGTCGGCCTGGATTGGACAATGCCCCGTGGGCTCATGACAATAAACGCCTGGCGTTATCGAACAGAATCGTGACGCGCTAAACGATTTCGCCTGCTGCCGTTGCCACCGCCCCGTAAAAGACCGCCGCCCCGGAGCCTTCGTCATGCGTATCAAGGTTTTCGCCTTTACACTTGTCGGGCTGTTGACTGCCACCGCGTGTATTCCGGTCATCGCAGACGGCACGCCGCAGCCGTCTTTTAGGATCATGCGGTATGTAGCCGGAGACGACGTGGATCTGCCCCAGATGGCGCTGTTGCGCATGGAAACGGTACAAAAAGCCCTCGACTATAGCGACCTGCAGAAAGTACGGCAGGCAGCGATTCAGCAGAAGTTTAAAGATACGATGTCCGCGGCCGCCAAAATGGGCGAGCCCGACAAACGCCGCGCGGCCGTGATGGCTGCCCGAGACGAAACGGAAGCAGCACTGCTTGGCAACCTGGAGCCCGCCCAGCGCGAACGACTCGATCAGATCCAGCTGCAGTTGCAGGGGCCTGCCGCCTTTACGAAACCCGACCTTGCCCAGCGACTTGAGCTGTCCGGCGACCAGATCGCCACAACGCAGCGAATTGCCCAGGAGGGGCACGAAAGAATGGCGCAGGCCGCGCGCATCCCGCTCCCCTTCAAGGACGGTGATCCCTCGTTAACCGAGGAGGAGATCCGAAAGCTTGTCGAATCGAATGAATTCCAATTGACGAAGCAGAAGCACTGGCTTGAGCTGTTCGGCGTACGGGATGCTGCATTGCGTGGCATCGAAGATGCTCTGAGCAAAGGAGAACGCGACGCCTTTCGAAAGATGACCGGCACGCCGCTCGACGTCGAAAGCTTTTTCCTTGAGATGGCGCCCAAAGGCGCTGCCACGAATGACGATATCGCGGGCGTGGCGGATCAATTGGGCCTTTTGGATCAGCGGGCGGACCTCAACTTCGACGTAAAGGTAGCCCAGCCCGCCTATGTGTCGGAGCACCCGGCGGTCCTCTTCGATGAAGCACATCATAACTTTCATACGTCCGGTGGCCGCTACAAAGCCTTCGCCGACCTTGTTGCTAATGATGGTTATCGTCTGACGGCCAACCAGGAGGAGTTCACCGCACCACGACTGGCGAGTTACCGCATACTGGTCATCGCCAACGCGATGGGGGCCAAAGAGATGGGAGACTCCGCAGCTGGGAATTCGGCGTTTACCGCCGCCGAGTGCGAGGCCGTCGTCGATTGGATCGAGGCGGGCGGTTCGCTACTGCTGATCACGGACCACGATCCATTCGGCTCGGCCGCCCAACAACTGGCCAACCGACTTGGTGTGAACATGAGTACCGGCGTTACCGTCGACCAGCTTAACGAAACGGAGGATGGTCTGCTCTTCTCGCGTGATAAGCATCTGCTAGGCAATCATCCGATCACCAATGGGCGAAACGAGTCGGAACGAGTGAACCGCGTCCTGACGTTCACCGGCCAATCGCTGTCTGGTCCCACCGGGAGCGTTCCGTTTCTCATCTTCTCCGATACCGCGCTGGACCTGGCGAAGGGAAAGAACACTTCTGCCGCGGGACGAGCGCAGGGGGTCGCTTTCACCCGAGGCCAGGGCCGGGTCGTCATCCTCGGCGAGGCCGCCGAACTCTCGGCCCAAGTCTCTGGTTTCCCACCGACTCCAATGGGCATGAACGTGCCCGGTTGCGACAACCGCCAGATGGCTCTCAACATCATGCACTGGCTCTCGGGTCTTACGAGGTAGGCCGTGCGCTTCCGAATCTGACGTGCGTCATCTTGGTTGAAAACAATTGACGCGCACAACATTACACCTTATGGTGTAATGTTGGTCCAAATCCTGAATACCTGGGTCGATTTCAAACAGGCACGAAGTCCCGGCGATGCGCACCGTGCGGCAACCGGTTTTTGCAATACTCGCCGGGTCGATATCAGGCTGTCGGCGGCTTTCCCAATGGCGTGCGACGCCGCCGATGTCCGGCTTCCAACAACTTGTTGTGCGATGACAGATAGGTGGGCAATATTGCGTACGGATCAGCTATCAAATGTCCTGACGGCAATTTCACACCCCTCACGGCGGGCCATCATCGGACAACTCGCGGCCGGACCCGCACGGTTTACCGATATCGCCAAGCCGTTCGATTTGTCGCTCAACGCGATTACAAAACACCTCAAACTTTTGGAGCGTGCGGGGTTGATTTCGCGCGAAAAGCAAGGGCGCGAAGTGCTCATTTCATTCCGCCCTGAACCGCTACGGCTCGTTTCCGGATGGGTGCATGAATACGAGCAGTTTTGGAGCGAGCATTTGGACCGCTTCGAGGGATTTTTCAAGGACAAAAGAAAGAAGAAGCGATGAAACCAGAGATAAAAACGATCGTGCTGGAACTCATGCGCACGATTCCAGCCACGGCGATCGAGGCGTTCGACGGGTGGCTTGATCCCGCGTGCCCGGGCACTCCCTGGAACGAGGCCGAGAAGCTAATTCTCGACCCCAAAGTAGACGGCCTGTACTATTGGCTATTTATCAACGAGGCGGGCGAACAAAAGCCCCATTACGGACGATTCACCCTCGTCGATCGGCCATCGAAGGTGCAATACACCTGGATGTCGCTCCATACGCGCGGTCTCGAATCGCTGGTGACCGTAACCTTTCAAAAAAAGGGGGAGGACACTCATATGACTCTTCGTCACGAAAATCTGCCGGATGACGAGTACGGACGAGGTCACGAGCGGGGCTGGGCTCACCTTTTGAGCCAGTTTGCAGATCGATTTCCGCGCCATCGTAAGCAGCCCTGACCCGCGCACCTATTTGCCAAGCGTTTGAAATCTCAAATTCCGAATCGAGATACGAGCACGTGTCAACGCATTCGGTCATTTCTCGTCCTCGCCCAAAAGAACGATTGCCGGGACGAGGTTCCCCCCCTCAGGCAATCGCTGTCCAGTCGCATTCTGAACAGCCGCGCCAGCGAATGGAAATTGCGACAAAGGTCACACGCACCTGGCCACTAACAGCGTGAGGCGCCTAGCCACCGGAACAGGTACGTCCGTTGCCACGCGTTGGAACACAAGTCAAAATGGGCGCGAGCGTTTTCCCTCTCGGGCGCGGGATCCACGATATGCACGAATTCCGAGCTGGTCATTTTCCGATCGACCGCCGCACGTTTCTCGTGGCCGGTGGGCTGGGCTTTTTTGGCGCCAACCTGGCCAATTTCGCCGCGGCCGGAAGTGCCGAGGGGGCGGCTCGTCCGGCAAACCGCAAAATCGCCAAATCGGCGATCATGATTTGGCTTTCCGGCGGGGCATCGCATATCGACACCTGGGACATGAAGCCGGCAGCACCGCTCGACTATCGTGGGCTGTTCCGGCCCGTCTCCACCTCGGCGCCCGGCATCGAGCTTTGCGAACACCTGCCGCACCTGGCCAAGCAGGCTCACCACCTGGCGATCGTGCGATCGCTGGGCGATTTCCAACGCGGTACGGGCGACCACCATGCGGGCTACTATTACAACCTGACGGGGCACGCCCCCGATCCCTCGTTTCATCGGCTCTTGAATGCGCGCACGCCGTACCCAACCGATTGGCCTTCGATGGCCTCGGTGATCGCTTTCAAGCGGCCACCGCATCGCGAGTTTCCTAATGCCATCACGCTGCCGCAAAAGGAAGGCGCGCCGGAATACACGCGGCCTGGCCAGTTTTCGGCACGGCTGGGCATTGAGTACGACCCATTGTTCATTAACGGGACACGCGAGAACCCGCTGGATTTCACCGTGCCGGCCTTGTCGTTACAGGGCGACGCTTCGCCCGAGCGCATGACATCGCGCCGTCAGCTGTTGGCCGCGATCGATCAGGCCCAGCGCGTGGCCGAGCAATCAGGCGCCGTGGCCGACTACCGCAAGCAACAGCTCAAGGCCTTCTCGCTGCTCACGTCTGGCAATACCAAAGCTGCCTTCGACCTGCAGGCCGAACCCCAAGCGGTACGCGATAAGTACGGGCCGGGTATCAATTCGACGTCGATGCTGTTGGCTCGTCGGCTCGTCGAAGTAGGCGTGCCCTTTGTCACTGTGTTTTGGAAAGGGGACAAAGAACTCGACACGCTCTGCAAGAGTGGCGGCGGTTGGGATACGCACGGTAACAACTTCAATTGCCTGAAAGATCGCCTCCTGCCCGAATTCGACCGCCCCTACGCGGCCTTGCTTGACGATTTGCACCAGCGCGGCATGCTGGAAGAAACTCTGGTCATCGTCTCTAGCGAAATGGGCCGCAAACCACGCGTGGGCGATCCGCGGTCGGGCGGCAACAGTGGCGCGGGACGCGACCATTGGACGCACTGTATGTCGGTGCTGTTGGCCGGCGGCGGCATTCGTGGCGGACAGGTATTTGGCGCGAGCGACAAACTGGCCGAATTCCCGCGCGAGAAACCCGTCGGCGCCGAGCACATTGCCCACACGGTATTTCATTCACTCGGCGTCGACGATCTGATGGCGCAGGATCGCGAGGGCCGTCCGTTCCACCTCATGGACAGCGGCTGGCCCCTGACTGAGCTTTTTTAACCGGCTGTTTTTTTAACCCGGCTGCTGTTTTAGACCGGCCACTGCAGGCCACACCTGCATTAATGTCGCGCGGGCGCAAGCGGCACCGTCGCGGGCGTGCAATTAGCGGTGCCGCTTGATTTCAGCTTATCGCGGCGGCGCATTCTTCGGCAGCGATCGCCCCCCGCGTAACCCGGCCGCTTGATCGAGTGCTTCCTGAGCTTCATCCTGACGCTGCACCGTCCGTAGCAGTGTTGCCAGCCCATCATAACTCGCGGCCAATTGTTGCCGATATCGCTCGTTGTGAGGATGCTCGATCGCCAGTTGACGCCGCAGATCGATTGTTTTGTCGTAGGTGCTCTCGGCGTCGGCAAGCTTACCACCCGCCTGTTGCGTCGCGGCAAGCTCGCCGTAGCACCAACCGAGCGCCTCTCGATAAGTCGCGTTTGCGGGGGCCTCTTCAACAAGCTGCTCGCGCTCGAGGATGGCTTTGTCTAACCAACGCTCACCGTCGGCGGGGCGCCCGCTGTCCCGTAAGGCCATGCCTAGGCCTGTGTAATTAAAGGCAAGTTGATGACGGTCGGAATCTTTCGCTGGAAGAGCTTGCGCGCGCAGCTCGCGAATTTCGATGGCCTTGCGGTAGGGAACTTCGGCGGCCGCCGGCCGGCCCGCCTCGAGATTGTTTAGCGCCATGTTGGCGTAACACCAAGCCAGGCCATCGTGGAACTCACCGGCATTGGGATATTCGCGAACCAGCCGCTCTCGAATCGCCCTGGCCTTCTCAAAATACGCATTGGCATCATCCCAACGGCGGTCTTTGTAAAGCGCCAAGCCGACGGACACGTAGCACGCCGCGAGATTATTGTCCTGATGCGCTTCATGACGATGCGCGCGGACCAGCTCCTCCACAATGCGCGTTGCCCTGAGATACTGTTCGGCCGCCGCCGCGAAGTTTCCGTCGTTATACAATCGATCGCCCAGGTTCAATGGCGCGTTCCACGCGGTCGGATTCAAGGCCAGCGTGTTTTCGTGCAGCGTCACGATATCTCGGTAAGCGTACGTCCTATCCCGCGCGATCGCAGCCAGGGGAATCAGCACGCCCAGGCCGACTAAAGGAATGGCCCACGCCGCGACTTGCGCGCGCCGCTCGAGGAACAATGCCAGCCCCGCCGCCGCCAACGACACGAGCGCAATGCTGGCGTGATACTGAAAATGGTCGGCCACGAATGAATAGCGAAACGGATAAACGTTGATAAAACCCAAGGCGGGCACAAGCACGCCCGCGAAGATCAGCACGGCGGCCAGCGGGCCGCGACCAATCCGTGCTCGCACGCACCACAGGCCGATCACCGTGAGCATCGCCGCCAGGGGATAGAGATACTGCCACGGATCGTACGCGTCGATCGCCCAGCGCGGATAAAAGAATATCAGCGGGTGTGGCCAGGCAAGCTTGCCGGCGTAGAACCATAAGGCGCGCCCCGCGATCAAGACACGGTCCGGTGGCGCCAAGTCCCATTCTTGGCCGCTGGCGCCAACGTGTGTTCTTTCCATCCAAATCGTGATCACCGACAGCGCCAATCCGAAGGCAAAAAACGGCGCCATCCGCGCGAACTCGCGCGCTGACACTCGGCCTCGCTGCCACCAATAAATCACCAATAACACAGCCGGCACACTGGCGACAACTGTTTTGCTAAGCACCGCGGCCACGAACAACACAAACGATAGGCCGTAGTAACGCCACGCAGCGCGGCGGAGCGCGGCCATGCCGCCGTCATGATCGCTGTTATGATCGAAAGCAGGATCGACGTCGGCCGGAGAAAACCGCAAGTACGCCAACATCGACCCTAGCGCCAGCGCGCAGGACAAGACATTCTTAAGCTCCGTGACCCACGCTACGCTTTCGACGCACACCGGATGTACGGCGAAAATCGCGGCCGCCATCCACGCGCCGGGCGCGGCAAGCCAAACCAGCAGCCGCCACACGAGTACCGTGCTCGCGGCGTGCAGCAGCAAGTTCACAAGGTGGTAGCCGCGCGGGTCGAGGCCCCAGCAGCGATGCTCGATCCAAAAAATGCTGTGCGTCAGCGGATAATACTGCGGCACAGCACCCGTTTTGAACCAGATGTCGCGCAGTCCTACCGTGGACGACAGGGTCTGGTTGTGTTCGATGTGCTCGTCGTCATCCCAAATAAAGCCGTTGGCGAGCGTCGGCCAATAGACGATGCCGACCAGCAGCACCAATCCGCCCCCCCACAGCCACAACACCTGCGCCGACGGCGACGGCGCAGGCGATCGCGGCTTGGGAACGGTTTTGGGTCGCTTCATGGCTTGCTACCGGGACTCGATGCGCGGACGGGATCAAGGCCCCGCAAAACCTCTGCACAGCTTCCATTTACGGTGGCCGGTCCTTGATAATGTCAAGTCTAGGTTAACATGGAACCACGACTGACAGCGCGCTCGGCCTCATTGTACGAGAAGGACCGCAACGGTTCAGCCGCGGTAATGGCTTCCCAAAGAATGCGGCTATTTCGATCCTGGCCTGTGGCGCGAGCCAACGTTGAAACATCTCCACCAGTCTTCATCGGCGGAACCGTTGAAACCAAGTACATCTACGCGAACCTCTTGGGCGTCCGCGGCAGCTCTGGTTCTGTTAACGGCCATCGTCTATGGGCCAACGCTCGCCAACGGTTTCGTCACTGATGACGGCGTGTACGTCAAAGAGAACGTGTCGCTGCGTTCGGCGGGGGGGCTTTATGACATTTGGTTCACATTAGGAACCACCGAGCAGTACTATCCGTTGGTGCATAGCAGCTTCTGGTTGGAGTATCACCTCTGGCGGCTTAACCCGGCGGGTTATCACGCCGTGAACCTGCTGTTGCACGCGGGTGCGTCACTGCTCGTATGGCGGTTGCTCGTCCGTCTGGCGGTACCCGGCGCGTGGCTGGCTGCCGCCATGTTCGTCGTGCATCCGGTCGAGGTGGAAACGGTCGCTTGGGTGGCGGAACGCAAGAACCTTTTATCATGCGTTTTCGCCCTTGGGTCGCTGCTGGCGTATGGACAATATGCCGCAACGGATTTGTCCACGGACGCGCGGGCGACCGACACGCGCGGCGGAACTCGCTGGGGGTGGTATTGGCTGGCATTCGGACTGTACGTCGCTGCGCTGTTAAGCAAAACGGTTACCGTCAGTCTGCCGCCGGTGCTACTTTTGATTCTTTGGTGGAAGCGGGGCCGCCTGCTGCGCCGCGATGGGCTGCACCTGGCTCCGTATTTTGCCGTGGGACTGTCGCTGGCAGGTCTGACCGTCTACATGGAGAAAACGTACGTCGGTGCGACAGGCGGAGAGTGGCATATCTCGTTTGTCGAGCGTTGCTTGATTGCCGGCCGCGCGCTGTTCTTCTACGTCGGCAAGCTGTGCTGGCCGGCACCTTTGGCCTATTACTATCCGCGCTGGGATATCAACCCTCAGGTTTGGTGGCAGTATCTATTCCCCGTGGCCGCGGCCGGCGTGATCGCGGCGCTGTGGTCGGCGCGGCGCACGTTGGGACGCGGGCCATTGGCTGCGGCGCTGATTTTTGCCGTGGTGCTGTTTCCCGCGCTGGGTTTCTTCGACGTCTACCCTTTTCGCTTTTCATTCGTTGCGGATCATTACCAATATCACGCCAGCATTGCGCTACTGGCACTCGCGGCCGCGGCGATTGTGCAGATTGCGGCCCGATTCGGACCTCGATCGTCCGTGCCTCGCGCGCTGGCCGTGGCGGCGCTGCTGTTACCGTTGGCCGTCCTGGCCCGCGAGCGGACATTCGTCTTCCTCAGCAACACGACCCTCGACGAGGATATCGTGGCCCTGAACGCCTCGCCAAAAAGCGCTGCGCCGGCCGTTTGTGAAGATCAGCAACGCGCGCATAACAATCTCGGCATCGTCTGTCGCGACCAGCGCAAATTCGAGGAAGCGCTCGCGCATTTCCATAAGGCGATCGCGTTTCGAGAGCGGCTTGCAGGCAATGGCCCCGAGGCGAACAAGTATCAGGACCTTGTCGCCGCAGGTTTTGTGGATGTGGGAATGGTGCAGGGTAAGTTGGCGCGCCTGTCCGAGGCCGAAGACTCGTTCGGCAAAGCCATCGAGATTCGTCAGCAGCTGGTCCAAAAGCAGCCCACTAACAACAATCTTCGGCAGCACTTAGCGGCGACGCTCGAGGATCTCGCGGCAATGCGCGTTGCCAACGAACTGCTGGCTGATGCCGAAGCCTCGTTTCGCGCCGCGATCGAGATTCGCCAGTTGCTGGTCGCAGAGAATCCCGCCTCAGTTGACGATCGTTCGGCTCTTGCCGGGGATTACGAAAGGCTCGCACTGTTGCAACAGACGGCTGGACGACTGGCCGATTCGGAGGCGAACCTGCGACAAGCCCTCCCGATTCGCCAGGCTGTGATTCGCGATAATCCGACGTCCGCGCCTTATCCCGATTCGGTTGCCTGGATCCTCACACAGTTGGGCATTTTGCAGCGGGCCGCCGGACAACCGGGCGAAGCCATCGCGTTGGGACGTCAGGCCGTCGAGATGCTGGAGAAAATCGCCGCGGCCGATCCCGCGCAGGAGCGATATCGATTCAACCTCGGCTGGAGCTACGCTAACCTGGCCATTTCGCAACAGATGGCGGGCCAGCTCGACGCAGCCGACGCCAGCTTTCGCCAGTCCACGGCGGTACGCGATAAACTCGCCAAGGACCATCCTGCCAACAGCGGGTTCCAAGAGGATCTAGCCGCAACCTATATCGATTTAGGATTGCTCGAGCAAGATTTGGGGAAATCGCTCGATGCCGAAGGAACCTTTCTCAAGTCCATTGAGATTCTCCGGCGCCTGACTGCTGAGAATTCTGCGCCGGCCAAAACATGGGCCAACTTGGCGGACAGCTACGAGAAATTATCGCAGTTGCAACTACGAAACGGCCGCCCGTCCGACGCCGCGAAATCGGAACAAACAGCGGCCGAAATCCGGGCAAAGCTCACAGCGACACAGCGCGAGCCGAAGTGAATGCCGCGTGAGATGAAACCTACGGTCACCAAGATACATGCGAGAGCCGGGAGTCGAATCCGGACGCCTTGCGGCACTGGATCCAGAGTTTTGTGGACGTCACTCGCATCATGACCGTTATTTCGAAACCAGTTAGCCGAGTCATAAATCGGTCGCTTGTTCGAAATTCAAGAAAACGGTTAAGTTATCGCAATTGCAGCAGGCATCGCGGAAGGGGCCATTACCGAATGCCATCGATGGCCGCGGCTACGTCGAAGCGATCGCCTGCAACAACCCCTTGATATACCCATAGCCGAACGCAAAGGCTTGCAATCCGTCGGAATCGTCGGCATGACTCGGCATGTGGTCCGGCATCAGCATGTAAGAGTAACCAACGTCGTTTAGCGTGCGAGCGACTGCCAGCATGTCGAGATCGCCATTGTCAGGATAGGTCTCGCAGAAATCGTCGCGGCGGCCTCGAATGTTACGGAAATGGATATTGAAGATCTTGTCGCGCTGACCGAAATAGCGCACAACGCCGCAGATTTCACTGCGAGGGTCTTGCAACATTTCGGCCACGGTGCCAACGCAGAAGTTCAGTCCGTGGAAAGGGCTTTCCTGGATCGCGACGAATCGCTTCAATCCATCGACGGTGCCCAGGACATTGACAATGCCCTGAAATCCCGCTGGCGGCGTGCCAGGATCGTGAGGGTGGCAGGCCGCGCGAATCTTGTATTGATTGCACACGGGGATCACGCGGTCGAGAAAGTACGTAATCCGGTCCCAGGCCTTGTCGGCGGAAACGTGACCGGCGCGTGTCAATTGGTTGGCGCCTTTGGCCTCGGCCAGTTTCCAAGTACTGTAGCGACTGCCTCCCCGGCCCGGCGTGGAATCGGTTCGCAAAACCCCGAGCAAACTCAGATTGTATTTGATCGCCGGAATCTCGACCGCGGCGCAGGCCTCGATCATTCGCTGGATATCTTCGATGTCCTGATCCCGCCCGACGGCGGCCATCATGATTGACCCCCGTCGTTCACGGTCGATGTGGCTGGAAGTGAGAAACGGCAGCGCTACCATGTCGAGCGAGACGCCGTGTTTCTCGCACAAGTCTTTGGTACGTTTCAGGTCGTCGACCGACCAATGCCCGCCTGCACCTGGGTCGGGCGGAAAACCGCAAATGTGGTCGACGCCGTGCCGTTTGAAATAGTCGAGCAATTTAGGCGTCGTCGGCCCGTTCTGGCAGCCGACGTGCATCGCGCTTTTTGCGCCGGACGTCGTCCGCGCATCGGCGGCCTCGTCCGCCATTGCCCTCGTCGACCACGCTGCCGAAACGGCCGCCGTTACACCGCCAAGAAAATTGCGTCGCTTCATTGTGCGTCTCCCGTGTGACATCCGCCGATCTGCGATTCTTGGGCACGGGATGGGTGTCGTCAAATCTATTCGGTCCGTGGCGTCGCGCGTCGAGGCCCCCTTGATTGCACTGCTGACCGGCAAGTGGGGCTGCGGAAACGAAAAGGCCCGCCACGCCAAATTACCGGGCGGGGGTTGCGGTGATACTAGTTACAGCGCCACAGCATGTTAGGCTCGCCGAAACTTCTTCCGCAGCGCGACGAACGCCAGACTAGCCACGCCGACGATACCGAGAATCAGCGTCGATGGTTCGGGCACCGGTGTCAGCAGGAAGGCTCGCGAGTCAAGAGGATCGCCGTTCAGCGTACCGTAGCCGACGATCTGGCCCACGTTGTTGATTGCAGTTGCCCATTGCAAGTTCCAGCCCGATGCTGGATTGATAAGCGTATTCAAATTCACGATGCCACCACCGCTGGTGTACATGAGAGCTTGATTGGCGTTCGTGCCGACCACTTGATCACTGTTGTTGATGCCCATCGGGACGATGCCGCCGATGTTATGTTCTACGCCTCCGCTATAGAGGAAGCCGCCTTGAGGAAGGGCACTGTCCGTCCCGACGACATCCCCGTGGTCATTCAGCGCAAAGGCGATGCTCATGAACGGGCCGTTGTCCTGAGTCCCGCTATTGGTGCCCACTTCGTGCAAGGTGCCGTCGTACAGATAGGCGATCTGCGCGAATTCATGCTGGAACACAGCGGAGGGCACAACGGCCTGACCGGCCACTGCGCCGCTTGAGTTGATGGCGATCCCAAATCCGAAAGTTCCACCTGGCGGCTGCGGCAGAAGGTGCACCGTGCCGTCGTATACAAATGCGGAGGAGTTCTGCAGCGATCCGGTGACTTCGCCGCTATTGTTAATTCCCCCGGCGGTGCCGACACCGATCGTCTGCATCGTACCGTTATAGAGGAATATGTTGCCGCTGCCGTCTGTGCCAACCACTTCACCAGAATCGTTGATTCCGTTGCCAGTGCCAGGGCCAAGATCGTGCATTGTGCCGTCATACACAAACGCGTGCATCTGGTTACCGACGTAAGAATAGCCGGTCACCAGCCCATTATCGCTGAGGCCGTTCGCGACGGACTGTACAAAGCCTGGCGATCCGGCGAGCGTTCCCAGGTCCGTGACTGTGTACTCCACGGCGGCCCGGCCAGGCAGCGGAGTAGTGATCGCCAGACCGCAGGCGACTACGAAAGTCAATGCTATTCTTGAGGGGTTCATTAGGGCTGCCTCCCAACTAATGTTTGGACCAGTAAGAAAGAAAGACATTCGACAACTGATCGACCGGCGCACGAGATTGTCGCTCGTCCCAAAGTCAGTTGCAAGCCATGCGGCCCGCATTCTGGTCGCCTGCGGATGCGTGATGAACCAGGCGCCAGCAGCAACTCAACAGCCGGTCGGGTGAGGAGTAGGAAAGTGCCGCAGCACGTCGTCGTGCGGCGGAAAAGGGGCAATTCCATGCCGCTCGCAGATGCCCATCATACTAAAGGGCACCGCCTTTTTTACGGCCATCATTATTGCTTCCGGCAACGAGCCCATTCTTTCACCCACGGCTTCAGCCCGGCAGCATTCAGAAAATGGTTCGTTTCCGCGGAGGATTGTGGCCCACCCGAATGTCAGCGGTTTGCCCGGCGACGCTTGTCGCAAATTGCCGTCTCAGTAATCAACGTCCCAGAAACGCGTGGAATCGGGATAAGGCTGCGCCTGCATCGCCCTTTCTGTGTCGGATTTGTGACGGATTTTCAGTCTAATTCTCGCGCACACGCCGAATCACAAAACCGTGCGAGTCTTAGGACTTTTTGCTTACGGTAGCCGGTGCAGACAAAAAACGGGCTGTCTCACCGCCAGTCTGCGGCAATGCCTCGAAGATTGCGGAGCTTAACTAGTCCGTCGCTGCCAGTTCCATCCAGCCATCCCTGGTGAAACCGATGGGAGCGAGCGCGATGCCGGAGGACGCCGCAAGTTCCTGGCGATTCTTTTGCGCTTAGCCTGCCAGCCGTGCAGTCG
>DASXEJ010000375.1 GCA_036490175.1 Pirellulales bacterium
CCATTATTCAACATGAAGCAATTTCTGTAGGTGTTCGTTCTAAAACTCGGCGCTGCCCGGCGTGCGAGGGAATGGAATTACGTCGCGGATATTCCCCATGCCGGTGATGAATTGCACAATCCTTTCGAGCCCCAGGCCGAATCCTGAGTGGGGCACGGTACCGTAGCGACGCAGGTCGCTGTACCACCAATAGTTCGCCGGATCGAGTTTTTGTTCCAGCATGCGTGCCTCCAGCACGTCGAGCCGCTCCTCGCGCTGGCTGCCACCGATGATCTCTCCCACCTTGGATACCAAGACGTCCATGGCACGAACGGTGCGGCCATCGTCGTTGAGACGCATGTAAAACGCTTTAATCGTCTTCGGATAATCATACAGGATAACCGGCTTGTGGAATTCCTGTTCGGTCAAATAACGCTCGTGCTCGGCCTGCAGATCGTGCCCCCATTCGACGGGAAACTCGAATGTGTGCCCCGATGCCTTGAGTATCTCGACAGCCTCGGTATACGAGAGTCGCACAAAATCGCTGGCGATGATCCCTTTCAAGGTCTCGATCACGGTTTTGTCAACGCGGTCGCGGAAGAACTCCATATCCTCTGGGCATTGGTTCAACACGTCGCGAAAGATGCGTTTCAAAAAACGTTCGGCCAGCGCCATGTTGTCTGTGAGCTCGTAAAACGCGACCTCAGGCTCGATCATCCAGAACTCGGCCAGATGGCGCGACGTGTTGGAGTTCTCCGCGCGAAACGTCGGGCCGAACGTGTAAACTTTTCCCAGGGCGCAAGCAAAAATCTCTCCTTGAAGTTGGCCGCTGACGGTGAGAAACGCCGGGCGGTCGAAAAAATCGTGTGTGTAATCGACGCCACCGCTGGGGGATCTTGGCACTTTGGCCAGATCGAGCGTGGTGACCTTGAACATCTCGCCCGCCCCTTCGCAATCGCTGGCGGTGATGATCGGCGCGTGGATGTACAAAAAACCTTCTTCTTGAAAGAAGGCATGGATCGATCGGCTGACGCAGTTCCGCACGCGCGTGATGGCCCCAAACGTGTTGGTCCGCGGGCGCAAATGGCCGATCGTGCGCAGGAATTCGAACGAGTGGTGTTTTTTCTGAAGTGGATAGCTTTCAGGGTCGGCCAGGCCATGGACAATGACCCGCTGGGCCTGCACCTCGGTCGCCTGCCCTTTGGCGGGGGATGCCTTGACGAGTCCCTCTACAGTGACACTTGCTCCCGCGCCCAGATGCTTGATCTCGGCCTCGTAATTTTCAAGCGCCGCTTCGGCAATGACCTGCACGTTGGCCAGCGACGAACCGTCGTTTAATTCGAGGAAGCTGAAGCCCCCCTTGCTGTCGCGTCGGGTGCGGATCCAACCTTGCAGTCGCACCTCGCGCCCCACAGCCGTCGCCTCGCGCGCCTCGGCAACTCGGATGGTGTCCATACGTCAGAGTTCCTTTAACTTTGCTCGTGCTCGCGTGTCCCATTCGCGCGAGGACTAAGCGGGCAATTGTCGCGCGGGATACTGGAATTGTGGCGGCTACTCGTGTGCGGCCAGCCAACGTTCGGCGTCGAGTGCCGCCATGCAACCGCTGCCAGCTGCGGTAACAGCCTGGCGGTAGTAGTCGTCGGCCACGTCTCCGGCGGCGAACACTCCTTCGACGCTGGTGTTGGTGCGAAACGGGACCGTCCACTTGATGTACTTCTTGGGGGTGAGTTCCAGCTTGCCTTCGACGAACCGCGTGTTCGGCGTGTGGCCGATGGCCAAAAATACTCCAGAGGCTGGTAGCTCGCGTGTTTCGCTCCCTTGCGTACTCTTGAGCCGCACGCCGGTGACTCCCTCGCGATCGTTGCCGATCACTTCGTCGAGCTGGCTGTTCCAAACCAGGTCGATCTTGGGATCATTCTCTGCGCGATGAGCCATGATCTTCGACGCGCGTAGGGAGTCGCGACGGTGAATCATGTGTACCCGGCTGGCGAACTTGCTGAGGTAGGTAGCCTCTTCAACGGCCGAATCTCCACCGCCCACGACAATCAGCGGCTTGTTGCGAAACCGCGGCAGGGCCCCGTCGCACACGGCGCAGGCGCTAACGCCGCGATTTTTATAGGCGTCTTCCGACGGCAGGCCCAAGTAGTTCGCTCGCGCGCCGGTGGCGACGATCACAGCTTCGGCCTCAACCACCTGGCCGTTTGAGGCCGTGAGCTTGAACGGGCGGCGCGAAAAGTCGACGTCAACGATATCGTCGGTAACGATCCGCGTGCCGAAGTTCGCAGCCTGCTGACGCATCAGCTCCATCAGTTCCGGACCACTCACGCCGTGCTTTTCGTGCGGCGCCATGTAGGCGCGGCGCGTCTTCTCGATCGCATGGTCGAGATACGCGCCGAGATCTCCCGCTGGGAAGCCCGGGTAGTTCTCGACCTCGGTCGTGAGAGCCAATTGTCCCAACGGCAGCGTGCCGTTGATGCGGTTGTCTTCGGTAACGGCGCCCTCGAACACCAACGGCGCGAGATTGGCACGGGCGGTGTAAATAGCGGCGGTCCAGCCGGCCGGTCCGCTGCCGATGATGACTACTTTTTCGGGCACGCTAAGGCACTCCTTGCTCGGTTGCCGAGTTCAAAAAATCGACGTCCACTTCGCACAGCACGGGATGCCGGCCCTCCACGCCCAGGCATGCTTGGCACCTTATGCCTGCAACCCACAATTCATCGCGTCGACCGACAGACTGAAGGAGGAATTATAGGGTTTACTGGCAAGTGGTCCACCGCGGGCGAACTTGTCGGCAGCCAGCGGGTTCGATATCGTACCTTGCGGCTCCTTGGGGGGCCGCGCAAGTTATGACTACGTTAAGAGGTCAGGTGCCTTACCCCGTGTGCGACCGCACCTGGACATGCTTGAACTTGTGATGGCTTTTGTGCCATCATCCGCTGCGCAGCTGCGTGCGTGCCATCCCGGTTTGATGCGCTGGCATCCCACGTGTCCCATGATCGAAAGTCGATTACATGAATGCCATGCCCGTGATGCTCGGAGTGCTGTGCGTACTTGCGATTTCGTATCGTTATTACAGCGCATTCCTGGCCACGCGGGTGGCGGTTCTCGACGACTCTCGGATCACGCCGGCTCATGAGTTCAACGACGGGCAGAACTACCACCCGACGCACAAGTGGGTGTTGTTTGGCCATCACTTTGCGGCCATCTCGGGCGCGGGGCCGTTGATCGGTCCGGTGCTGGCGATTCAGTTCGGATATCTGCCTGGGCTAATCTGGTTGATCGTCGGGGTATGCCTGGCCGGGGCTGTGCAAGACATGCTGGTGCTGGCCGCCAGTGTCCGTCGCGGCGGACGGTCGTTGGCCGAGATTGCGCGAGCCGAAATCGGTCCGATAGCCGGCACGACGGCCTCGATCGCAATCTTGTTTGTCGTAGTGATCGCGCTTTCTGGTCTTGGGGTAGTCGTTGTCAAAGCGCTCGGTGGCGAGGAGATCAAGCTGGCCCCCGGCACCGTGCTCGAAGCGCCGCAAGATGATCAGATCGAACTCGTCCAGGAACATGGTCGCTTTGTCGCGCGGCTGCCAGCGGGCACTCGCATTACTTATACCGGTGGGGCCGCGGTAACCCGTAGCGAAGAGTTCTTAGTCAGCGTTGACCAAATGGGCGATAAGGTCGAGTCCCCCGAGGTGCTGTTTCAGGCGACAGAGAATCGCATCACGTTGCCTGCTGGAGCTAAGCAAGCCGTG
>DASXEJ010000376.1 GCA_036490175.1 Pirellulales bacterium
GATTGCCAACAATCTGTCGGTGGCCACCAACAGCTACACCCCAAGCACTCCGCTCAATGGCGGTGACTCTTACCAATGGAACGTTCAAGCCTTCGACACAATCGGCGCCATGGGGGCATCGAGCGGCACAAGCACATTTACAGTAAACGTCACTCCGAAAGTTACTAGCGTCATTGTAGATGGCACATCCTGGTCGCCGGATTTCCTGAACGCTCTTAAATCCAGTGGCTTGGGGAGCTTGGGCTACACCGTCCCGGTTGGGTCGTCGGCGCAACTGCAGACGTTGCCGTGGAATGGCTTGAACCAAATAAGGATCGTGTTTAACGAAAACGTCAACGTGCAGCAGAACAGCCTGGTGCTCAGCGGAGTGAACGTCGGTAATTACTCATTCAGTTCCTTCAGCTATGATGCGGCGACATTTACGGCCACGTGGACGCTCACGGCGCCCATCCGGGCAGATCGACTAGTTGTTGATCTACATTCCAGTGGCGCCGGGGCGATTACTGATAGTCGTGGCCAATCGCTCGATGGCGAATGGAACAACGCCGTGAGCCAGTACCCCTCGGGAAATGGCGTCGCTGGCGGAGACTTTCTGTTCGACATCGATGTCTTGCCAGGAGACGCCAATGGTGATGGCGTTGTCAACGGACTCGATATCAATCTAGCAGGTTCCGACTTCATGCAAACCGGCAGCGGATTGGCCGCCGATTTCAACGGAGATGCCACGGTCAACGGACTCGATGTAAATACCGTCGCGTCGGCGTGGCTATCGACTTTGCCAGCCAGTGTGAACGGTGTAGGACATGGCGTCGTTTTAGCGGCCGTGACGCCATCCTCTCTGCCAGACTCCGGCGCACTAGGTGCGAATGTTGCGATGCAACAGCCATTGATTGATCGCGCCATCATCCAGTCGGTCGCTGGGCCATTGGACGCTGATAGCGTCGAACTTTTTGCCGCATCGGTGGCTGCATCCTTGGCACGCCAGTCGGCGAGCGCCGCAGAGGGAGTGAACGCGCATCGCGTGGCCGCAGCCGAAGGTCCAATCTCGTCACAGCTCTCCGCGTTCCGGGAGAGTCATCGTCGGTGATCACGACGATGACGTGCCGAACGCGTTGTCCCTAATTGGCCCGCGCCGGTATGTGGCCGACGGGCCGTCGACCATTGGCCCTGCGTCTGGACCGACGCTACAGCAATCGAATAGCAAGTGATTTTGCGCCGGGATTTCCCCAAACCGGGAGCGCCGTTTTGATAAAGTCACAAACCCGTCTGTCAGTAATGTGGATGCAGCGGGCGAAATACACAAAACACGTAAAATAGAGTGCAATGTAAGATTTGACCCCGGGCTTATTAAATCGAGGACTTCCGATGAAGAGATCCACGTTATCTTCGCTGTTCGGGGGGATGGCTCATATGACGATCAGCGCGCAATGCTTATTGGCGCTGGCGTGTTTGGTTTGCCTGAGCTCGATGGCCGGCGCCCAGGTTCTAACGTTTGAAGGGCTGCAAAACCTGGAGCCGATCGATAATTACTACAACGGGGGATTCGGTGGCGACGGCAGCGGTCCAGGCCCTAACTATGGCATTACGTTCGGTTCCGATTCGTTGGCGGTTATTGACGCTGCCGACGGGGGAACAGGTAATTTCTCGAACGCCCCGTCTGGCGACTCGATCGCCTTCTTTTTGAATGGCACGGGAGATGTCATGGATGTGGCAGCCGGCTTCGACACGGGGTTCTCTTTCTATTACTCGGCGGCGCAGCCTGGATCGGTTGCGGTTTACTCAGGTCTCGATGGCACGGGCACGCTGCTGTCGAGCTTATCGTTGGGGCAGACGGCGGATCCGTACAACGTCTGGGTGCCGGTCGGTGTGCTCTTCAGTGGCACCGCACAATCCGTCGTCTTCTCAGGTTCGGCAAACTTCATTGGATTCGACAACATTACCTTGGGCAGTGCCACTGCGGGGAGCGGTGTTGTCCCCGAGCCGGCTTCGTTGGGCGCCTGGTCGTTGCTGGCTCTCTGCGGGACTGCCTACGGTGTACGACGCCGGCGTAAATGTGCATAGCACTGCCGGTTCATAGGTACTCCAGCCGACCTTTTTCTGTGTTGTGCCAAACTTTGGCAAGAACGGCTGTCAGGATTCAGCGAGCGGCGGTCAAATCAAAATTAATAATGGCTGATTCTTTCTACGCGAACAGGTGAGGGACTATGAATAGGGTTCTATCCACGTATGCGTTTGTGGCCGTTGCGCTTGGGGCAATGGGAATACCTGCCTACGGCGATGTAGTCACGCTCGATACCGGCAGCGGTTACCAGAATGGTGGACTTTATATCACCCTAGCGGGCGTATTTGATTCGCCCACTTCCAACGCCGGCGGAGATATCGGCCTTCCGCCGAACAACGGATCGATAGACGGTGTTCCAGTTCCCTTCTTGTACTGTCTCGATATCGTAAAAGAGATCATCGTTCCGAGCAGTGACGAGGCGACACTTTCCGACGCTGGTATCGTGGACGGTAATCTGCTGAATGGCGCCGCGCAAATCGCCTGGCTGGTCGACAATATTGCACTCGCCGCGACGGACCTTTCGGATCCGCAGGCCGCGCATGACGCTCAGTTGGGTCTGCAAGCCGCAATTTGGCAGCAGATCTACGGTTCGAATTTTGCCCTGGTGCCGTACGATCCCAACAATTCGAATACCTCGTCGCAGGGCGTGACCAACGCCTACAATGCCGATATCGCGGCGCTGGCGGGGCAGAGCGCTCCGTTGAATCATGCGATCTGGATCAGTACCTTTAGCGGCGACCCAAGCAGTCCCATTTGGTTGCAGCCTTTGGTTACCGCCAGCAGCTTGTCGACCCCCAGTGCAAGCACCGTCCCCGAGGCGTCGACGTTTGTGGTGTGGTCGCTATTGGGCGCGGTCGGAGTCGTCGTCGCCCGCAGGCGACAAGCCGTCTAAGGCACAAGCGCTCTACAATTTCCTGTCGCTCTTTCAGGCCGTCCTTTGGGGCGGCCTTTTTTTGCGCGACACTGTCGTGAGGAAGTTCAGCTAATATCACTGCACGTCGCAGTGCCAGGCCACGGCCGAAATGCCAGACTATCACGTTCCTCCCCCAACTGGCGACCCTATCGTCTGTGCTTTCCACACGGCCTGCCCGGCCAGCTGCGACCTATAGTTTTGGCGCGGCCGAGACGCCCCGTTGGATAAGGGATCAAGGGCGCAGCGCATTTTCCAACCCTTTCCGTGTCAGGCGTCGCCAGGGCGATCGCTGCGGATGCAGGAACTACTTTCTCACGACTCGAGGCCCATCGAGGCCGCGACGGCAGCACGAGGATTGCAAGATGAAAACGGAACGTCGGGCGGCCGCGGAACAGCTCCTCAACGATCCCACCGAAGCCCTCAAAGCAGCCGGCAAGAATGGAGAAGCCGGCGCTAACAAAGCTCTCGATCAACTGTTCCGTCTTTCGCTCGCCTTGCGCAGCGAGCTTGCCGAAGCGGAGCCAGGCCATCAATCTACGTGCGTCGCCGAGTCACGGCCCGCGACCGACAGCAGCCTGCCCGTAAGTACGCCGCCGACGTCTGTGAACGAGGGGCTACCGCCCGACGATCAGCAGCAGGTCGGCCGGCACGATTCCTGGTTGAGCCGAGCCATTGTCCCGGACTTCACACTGGCCCGCGCAGACCGCCTCTTCATAATTGGAATGTGCGTATTGGCCTGGCTCATTGAGCCCGATGTTAGCGATTCGCCTTTGGCAGTTTCCGGATTGATGTTCGTATGGGTCGTGCCCGTCTTCATACTTGGAGGGGTCTCTAGTTGGGCATGCCCTGACCGGCGCCATCGTGGGCGCGGGGCTGTTCTTTGGTTTGCTAGGGGCAGGCGCCATGTCCGCCGGGATGTGGGACACCGGCCTGTTGGCATCTGGTGCCAAGTCGCTTCGGCATGCTTCGGGAGTCGCCAGCATGCCCTACTTTTTCGCCACCGTGGGGCTATTGCTTTGTGTGGTGGGATCGTTTGTCGTCTGGCTGAGGAAACGACCAAGCCGCGTCCACTACTGGCAATGGGCCGCACAAGTATGTGTCCTTGTGCAGCTGGCGCTGATCGTCGATACCGGCTGGCGATATGCCGCGCACCAAGAACAACGCAGCACAAACGTGACGACAATGAGAAAGGTGAATCACCACAATGCCATGCAGCGAACGTAGCGGTGTACGTTGCCGTGGTCGCCTCGCAATGCCCAACTCCCCTGAGAACATACTTGGGCTGCATCGTTTGCAGCTTTCCACCATGTCACCGGGTGTTTGGCGCACATGCGGGTCCTATCTAAAGCCGGCCCAACAGTCCGCTTACCGGGAACCTCTTGTAGCGTTGGACTCTGTGGGTCTGCCGGGCAATAATCGTCTCGTCCGTTCACCCGAACAACTCGACGGTGAGCGGTGTTCTCGGCGGACCTTGCTTCAATCGCTCAAAATCTCGCTCAGGATCCACATGATGCGCACTCTTGGCTGTCTGCTTTCTTTTGGATTAGTACTGGAAGCTTCGCTACTTCCGGCGCAGGAGCCCGCCGCAATGAGTTTGAGGCTCAACCAGATTCAAGTCATCGGCACCCACAACAGCTACCATTTGCGTCCCCCGGCAGCTTTGCTGAAGGCCGCGATCGCCCAGCACAAGGATGCGAAGGAGTGGGACTACTCGCGACAACCTCTCGACCAGCAACTCGATCAGGGAGTACGCAGCTTCGAGCTAGACCTAAACCTTTCCGATAAGGGATGGCAGGTCATGCACGTGCCCATCTTCGATGCTGGGACGACCGTTCCAACGTTTTCCGAGGCGCTGCGGGTTATTCGCAAATGGTCGGAGAGCCATCCACGGCATATACCGATCTCGGTCCTGTTGGAGCTCAAGGAAGAGGGTTTCAAGCTTAGCCGATCCTACCGCCGACCTCAGCCGCAGGACCTGGCAAAGCTCGACGAGGAGATCCGCGAAGTCTTCTCGCCCGAGATGATCCTGACGCCGGACGACGTGCGTGGTCAGCACAAAACTCTGTGGGAGGCCGTGCACGCAGATAATTGGCCGACGCTAAGCAAGGTGGCCGGTCAGGTGTTCGTGATCCTGCACGAGCGGGGCCCGAATCGTGCTGCTTACCTTGATGGACACCCTGTGCTTGAAGGCCGGGCGATGTTCGTCGAATCGGACCTCGCTCAGCCGCATTCCGCTGTGCTGATCCGCAACGATCCCTATGACGCCGAAATCGATAGCTTGGCTCGGCAGGGTTACTTCATTCGAACCCGCGCCGATTCGCAGGGGAATCTCGAGAGCGCGAGGCGCGAACGGGCTCTAGCCGGCGGCGCGCACGTACTCACCACGGACTACCCGTACGGTGAAATCGAGGCGGAGCGGGCCTTCGGGCTAGCCGATCGGGCGCCGGCACGAATCAATCCGGTGACGGGACCAGAGAACTGTCGCGGAACAATTGTTCGTGAGCCGATTCCCTAAGTTTCGCGCACTCGTCCCCGATAACCTTTCCGTCGCCGAGCGAGAAAGGATGCATTGCGGTGCGTCACACTCGCCATTCTTGCGCCGACGCCGCAATCCGATCGGCACGCCAACATCAGAAGCTGTATCCAGCTTTCAAGCCGATCGTTAACAGCATGTTAGAGGACAAGCTGATTGCAGGTCCGTTGGTTTTTGGAAAGGCAAAAGCCTCGAAGTAGGCCGCAAGAGACAGCCGCTCGCCGCGAATTCCCCATTCCGTTTGGCCTGTCACGCCGGGACCCGGAAAGTAAGTTCTGTCCCATCCCGTTAGGTGTTCGTAGGTAATGGCCAAGAGTCCGATCCGCGCCCGACCGTAAGTTTCCACAGCGCGCGTCTCGTCATGCCGCGTCTCGATTCCTACATAGGGATAAAACGTGGCCCACGTACGCTGAAAGTCATCGTACATAACCCTGCCAGCCAAAAACTGACTCCGAGTCCGCAGCCAGAATCGCGACCCGACGCCACCAAAGAACACAAACCGCGACGTTCCCACGGAATTGAAGATCAAGTCATATTCAGTTCGGCCTCCGAGATAATCCGTAGTCGTTGCGTATCGGTTTGATGGTAGAAAGAGCACGCTGGAAGCGAACTGGGTGCCAAACAGCTCGGCGCGAAATCGTTCTCTTCCCACTCGCCGTTCATATCCCACGGTGTATAGCGGTGCCTGGTCAATGTTGTGACGATTCACGCTCCAATCCATATATTCGAATCGCGTATACCAAGTCGAAGTGATCAGTCGCGGGACCACAGGCAACTCCGGCACAACGCCCATCGATGCGGGCCGTTCGCTCGAGACGGCGAGGAATTCATTTTGTTGCGTTTGCCGCTTTGGCAATCTGGATTGATCCGGCGACATGACATCCAATTCGTCGTCGGGAGAATCGGCGACAACCTGTGCCTGGATACGCGCTGAGTCGGCCGCGCGCATTTCCGGGAGTGATGCCGTGTAGCGCTCAAGCGGCCCGTTGCTGATCGCGACATTGTCGTCGGCGCGCGCCGTCGAACAATACAACGCCACAAAGCCGATCACGAATAACCGCGGGCACTTGCCCATCGATACTTACTCCGCCGCGAGTGAATCACTCTTCGCCGAAGAAACCCGAGAAAGCCCCGTTAAGCGTCCCCCCAGAAATGGGTAGGTACGGTACCAACGCGCTCGGATCGGGACAACATCAATCCGATTGTGGTACTGCTAGCTGACGCAAGGTGCGGATACGATTGCAGCGCTCAACAGTCGGCAGTCGCCGAGGCGCGGCGGGCCATGTGTTTTTGCCGCCACTTGCCGAATGCCAACGCACCAGCCCCGATTAGCAGCCACATGGCAAACGTAGACGCTTCTGGTACGCCACCATCAGAAAGGAAGCTGGCGCTGAGCGGTAGGTTCACGTAAGCGCTTATATCGACGGGAGCAGTTGGCAGCACTTCCACCAGCACTGTGTTGTAAACTCCACCAATACCGAAGGCCTGAAAAGCCGCAAGCACGTCCGTAGGATTGCTCGCGTCGGCGTCGGACCAAAAGCCCAGATTACCCGTGGCTTGATCGACTCCCACCACATTATGGACCAGCAGCCCAGCCTGAATGAGCAGGTCGAGTTGTGCCAGCACCACAGGTACGGGGCGCGTCGGTTGGAAGTTCTGTCCCGGTTCGATCAGCAGCAAAGGCAGGTTCGCATTGCCGGGCGTGCTGGTGTCTTGAATGCCTGGTTGAATTAAGTCGTCGATGGTAGTGCCGCTGGCTTGGTCCACGACATTTTGATTCGCATCGTAGACCAGCAACTCGTCGGCGGTCGTCGCGAGGCCGGCCAAGACCGACGGCGACGGCGCGCAGAGGCAGGCCACGACAAGCAGCAGACTGACGGCCAATTTCTGCAAGTGCGCCAATATTCTCTTGCCTTGCCGGTCCGCGAAAGGGTGCGGCCTGGCCTTCTCAGCCCGCGCCCCTTCGGCGTGGACTCGCTGGTTGGTGGATTGTCGCTCAAGCGTGTCTAAGCAATAGCCTTCCTCCTCATACGCCGCTGCGGCAATGGTCCTGACAAAGCTCGGGTCCTGGTTACTAAAAGGGGATGTGTTGTGGCACGGCCTTCAACGGCAAATTCATGGTCACGACATTCTTTCTGCCCGAGAAGTGGACGAGATCAGCCCACGGAACAGCCATCACCTCTTCTATTTGAGAATTGTTACGTGCCGTGTCAGGATTAGTGTTCGGGCGACCCAAGACATATGGAGCATGGATTAAGCTACCTTCAGAATCGTGCAGGGATACGGTTCGTGGGAATGCGATACTCCCGGATCCGTAAGATGTGCTTGGGCTGAGTCGTCGTAGTGGCCTTCAGGCGGACGGCCACGCGCGGCAGGGAACGACTCGCGGCGGTCGTAAACGTCGTCCAGCTCAGCGGCGCGAATCGCAACCCGACCAGGCGGGAATGTTTATAGGGCGATTATGCGCTCAGCTTCCGTTTCGAAATCCGTCCTGGGAATCGAGAATATGGCAAATCGCATCACCAACTACACCTGGCTCGATCCGCAGCGGCGGATCGAACGCGCGCAAGAAATATTTGACTTCTGTAGCGCGATCATCCGCATCCACGGAGAGTCGGGTGAACCTGACGGGACCGAGTTGCATGTGATGCGACTCACTCAGGCCGCGGCCGGCGAACTTCTGCAGCAGGAAAACCGTTCGCAAACGAGTGTGTAGCATCTGCCAGATCGGCGTACGCTCCGACGCCTTATCGTCGGTCTGCCGCAGCAGGGCGATCTTCAGGCAATGGCTCGATTGCGGTTGCCGATGATTCGCCGCTTCGATCCGTGTGACCAAGATTCCAGAGTCGGACGTATGATGGTCGGTGTTCGGCCGTGACTGCCGCCCCTAACATCTGGCCGTCAGCGGAAAACGCCGCGCAGGAGACTGTTCCATCTCCGCTAACGAGTGCGGCAATTTTTCGCTGTGTCAACAAGTCCCACAGCCAAAGTGCCCCGTCTTTGCCCCCTGTCACCAGCATCTGACCTTTGGGCGAGAAGGCAATCGTGCTGATTTCTGCATCGTGCGCCGGCAGCCGTCGCAGGTCTAGTGTCTGCGAATTCCAGAGTAACAAATCGTCTGCGTCGTTAGCGGCAATCAGCGCTCCGCCCGGTTGGAAGGCCAATCGGTACGCTTCTCCGACCAGCACCACAGGATCTGCCGTCGACACGAGCGTTTCTGCATCCCACAAGCGTAATTGATTGGCCCCCGCGGTGGCGATTTGGCGACCATTCGATGCAAAGCCGACGGAATAAAGCGAGATTTGCCCGGTGGCTACGGTCGCCACCGTCTGGCCAGTCGCGATATCCCACAGACGCAATTCACCGCCGCGATGCCCCGTCGCCAAACGCGTGCCGTCCGGCGCAAAACCAAGGCTCATCACCTCTGCTGCAGCTCCCTCCAGCTTCCGCAGCACCTGGCCGCTCGTCGTGTCCACGATGTCAATCTGGCATGGATCGTCACACACCGTCGCGGCCAACGTCCCTCGCGGCGCTAGGGCCAGCAAGTCTTGCTGGTCGCGCACCGGTTGCGTTTGCAGTTGATGTCGGACTTTCGTCATCGCCTGATTCCACAGCTGTACCGTCCCGTCAGCCAGGCGTACTACCACCGCGTCCTGCTTTGCGGGAAACGCAATGCCGGCAATGGGCACCCCAAAAGTTCGCTCACTTTGTCGCGACGTTACCCGATCGAAATTCATCAATCGCACGCTGCCATCGCCGCCGCCCAACAGAAAGTCGTTGTTAAGGGGAGATAAACGCACAGTCCATAAACAATCTGCGTTGGTAAACAAAGTGGGGCCAAACCGCTCGCGCACTAAATCGAAGAGTCCGACGACGCCGTCCTTGTTAGAAAACGCCAGCCAATGGTCATCGTGCGAGAAGTCGAGCGCATGGATCCAGCGGATGCCGAAAGGCAGACTGCTAACCCGTTTTCCTACGGCCACGTCCCATAAGCCAATCGCCGCGGGCTGCTGATCCGCCGAAGCCAGCAAAGGACCATGGTGTGCAAATGTTGCTACCACGCACTTTGTTGGATTCATTCCCAAGTCACGCTCGACCGTGCCCGCAGGAATTTGCCAGACCCGAATGTGTCGATCCTCGCAAACCGTTGCCAGCTGGCGTCCGTCGCCGTTAAACGAAATGTCGAGCACGCCAGACGGGTGGAGCAAGGGCGAGGTCGATAACTCCTGCCAATCTTTCGTATCGCGTAGGTGGACTTTGCCATCGAAGCAAGCGAACGCCAGCATCCCGTCGTCCGGAGAAAACGCGACATCGCAAATGTCTAACTTTTCCCGACCGTCGCCCGACATGTCCCCGATTAATTCCCCGGTACGACTATCCCAAATTCGTACGTGGCCATCATCTCCGCCGGATGCCAGCAATAGACCGTTGTGCGAAAACGCCAGGCAGTTGATTTCGTTGCTATGGGCCGAACCCGTGCGAGGCACTCGTAGCACGTTGCGGCTGGCGAGATCGCATATCCGAATCTGACCGTCCGCGCCGGCGCTGGCAATGGATCGTCCATCGCGCGAAAACTCGGCCGCGTAGACCGGGCCGTCGTGGTGGTACAGGATTTGATCCCCGGCATCAAAGTGACGCTGTAGCAGCCTGCTCGCGAAAGTCTCACGAAGCGGTTTATCGCTCGACGACGCGTAATTGCGAAAGAACTGGCGCACGGCCGCCCCGCGATTCTTTTGCATATCCTCCCAAGCCTTTGCCAAATCGGCAGCCCACAGCGCGCGATGATTGATGTCGGCCTGCAGTTGCAACTCGGCAAGCGCGATGGCCTCGCGCTGGTGGGATAGTAGCAGCTGCCGGTTGTAGCCCAATGCGATGGCGAGCAACGAAAACAGCAACAGCGTCAACGTGCCGGTCAGCGCCGCAACGGCGGGTCGCCGTCGGCCCCACTTGGCGAGTCGTTGCCAAGGTCGCAATGGGCGGGCGATCGTGGCCTGCCCCGCGAGGAAATGTCCAAGATCCTTGGCCAACTCGTGGGCCGTGGCATAACGCTCGTTGGGAAGCTTACCCAGGCACTTCAAGCAAATCGCTTCCAAATCTGGCGGTATATCCCGACGCACGCGGCGTGGCGCCAGCGGCTCTTCGTAGACCACGCGATGCAGGGTGGCGGCGTCGGTAGCGCCCTGAAATGGTGGCCGGCCCGTTAGTAACCGGTAAAGCAGTGCCCCCAACGCATACACGTCGGTTGTCGCGTCGAGATCCTCCACGCGTCCCTGCGCCTGCTCCGGCGACATATACTCCGGCGTGCCTATGACCGTGCCATACCGGGTTTCCTCTCCGCATTGCTCCTGCAGCTTGGCCATGCCGAAGTCGCCCAGTTTGGGCACCAGGCGCGCGGGCCCCGCAACGGAATCACGTTGATCACGGGACGTGGTCGAAAACTCCAACATCACGTTGGTGGGCTTGATGTCGCGGTGCAATACACCGCGACTATGCGCGTGCTGCACAGCCGCAGCCAGCGCCGACACAAGCTCGGCCGACTCACGCGGTGCCAATGGCTCTGCCCGATTGCGTAGCCAAGCGGCTAACGTCGGTCCTTCGCAATACTCGGTGGCGATATAGCAGCAGGAATCATCACCTCGTACCTCGAATACCGTGACAATTCCCGGGTGGCAAAGTCTTCCGGCGACTTCGGCCTCGCGAAGAAATCTGCGCCGCAGATCGGCGTTAGAAAGGGTTTCGGGGCGCGGGACCTTGAGCGCGACCATGCGCCCCAGCAGAGGATCGAAAGCCCGATATACGACGCCAATTCCACCGCGCCCGGCAACGCGCCAAATAGAATACCGGCCAATATGACGAGGGATTTCCGCAGGCTTGGTCTCGTCTACGCATATCGTGGTTGGCGTTTCTGTCGAAGCGAAGCTCCGCCGCGCGACGGAACGCGCAGTACCGATCTCTGGTCCCTTGTATCCATCGCCGACTTGCGCGGCCAAGGTGCGCAAATCCAGGCTATTCGAATTCGTCACAGAGGCGTCCGCAGCGGGCACAGCCGATGCGAACGTGCGACTCAATTGGCGGAGCAAGGCGCACCCACGGCGCCATTGGTCGGCAAGGTGCGGATCGAGTCCCAAGGGGGGAGTGGGCGCCGGGCAATGCGGGTCGGCCGCCAACGAGGCCTCGTACTCCAGCAACAATTCACTCAACCGCAATTCGGAGTGCGACATGTCGAGATTGGTATCGCTGGCGTCACTACCCATATTCGCCTCTGCGCAAGAAAGCGCGGAACTGGCTGCGACTTCGACCTGGCTGCTGCTCTGTGTACCGCGAGGAGTCCCGCCGGCGAACACAGATCGTCGAGGTTGCAGTCTATCCCGGCAGCGGCACCGTTGCACGAGATTTCGCCTTGCTGTCGGTTCGTGAGGGGCCGCCGAGGCAGATCGGCTGCTTTTACGCTCAATAGTCTTGAACTACCAGCCGGCGAATCCGCCCCCTTGCATGCCGACGCCGTGGATCCGCAACGACCGGCACCGGAAAATCATCCCAAGCCCCATCGTCGTGTGGCCTGCGGGACAGGGTAGGTGCCGACGTGACGCAAAACCGCGAGGGCATTAGTGCGTGCATGCTTGCATTCGCAAGGATCCTCCGCGCGGTCGCACCAACCCGTTACCCGTTCGGTGACTTCTTGTCATCGTCCGGCTTAACTTCCCCACGGCGGAGCATTTCCAGCCAGTCGAGATACTCTTCGATCTCATTGAGCGGCATGCCGAGATAGAGTGCCTTGCTGATGGCCTCGCTCCGTTCCCAGAGCGTTTCCGCGTGCTCCAGAATGAGCTTGGCAATTTCATGCACTGTTGGAACTCGGATCCTCGACTGGGTACGCCAATCGGGGGGATGCTGGATAATCGACCTGTCAGGGGGAAGTCCTGTGGCAGACAATATAAGTATGTCTCGGCGAGCGTCCTACTTCGACACGAATTCTGGGAAAAGAATTTGGCAGCGGCGGTATCGGACGCATTGATTCTCGGACGCGGTCAAAAGGTGGTCCGAGAAAGGGTGGTATCTGAACCACCCAAACGGGCCGTGTCTCTCGCTCGAGTGAGTGCATCGGCCGTTGAATGTTGCGATTGAATCCCGCAACGAGCCACTCCACGGTGGCACTGCCGGGGATTACGTGTTGGCCAGGGCTGAGCCAAAAGGGATTCATTCCCTTGCCTATCCGCGCAACGCAACAATTTCTAGCTGCGGTATTGCCGCTGCAGATTGCGCGGTCGTTAATTCTCTCGCTACTCTTGGGCGCTCAGCTTAGCTATGTTCATCCCCAACCTTGGAAACCGTGCGAACGCACGGCTCCGGAATCAGCTGCACATGCCGTCCCCTGAATGGAACCGACTGTGGTGGCTTAAGACGGATCTTTTGGCCCTGGCAAAGGCGTCTTCGGCGGTCATGCTCTGCAGGGTAGCATCACTATCCTTCTCGCAGATGTGGCACGCCCAGGAGCCATGAAATCTATGGCCGCGTCGTTCGACGAGCAGCGCATACTTCGCGCCGTCGATTTTGATTTCTCGGCTGCGCCCGCGAGGACGTGTTGCTCCCACGAAAACCGCTCCCTCTCGACGAAATTGCGCCTATTTTCGCGCGGGTGGCCTACGCTCGACACTTCCATCTGTTGACTATGGTCGATCAAATCCGCTGATTTCCTGGCAAGCGTTCTGCCCACCAGCTGGCAGGGCGAGTTCCGCCGGCAAGCCTCGTACGATCAAGGCCGCAGCCTGGGGTGCTCATCGACCGGTTATGCGTACGAGGAACAGATACCAGTTCCCTGTCATGGTTTCGCCACTATGCCACGTCCCCTGACAGGTCATTTCTCATTGCGCGGCGAGCGAGGCCCAGCTACCCTACGAAGCGGTCGACGTCGTTGTATGCGTCGGCATCGGGATGTCAGGAACGGATTGGTTGCGGCGAAGCAAACAGTGATGATGGCTTCTGGGGGTTGCGACCTCTGTCAGCCAAGGCCGCCAAGGGGGGCTTGCCTCGTTTGGCGGCCACTTTATGCGCCTCACGAGGCACTTGGCACTGCAATTCAGCACGTCGCGAGTTGAATTCGGCCGCAACTGCCTCGAGGTTTTTCTGTGGAATTGCTGCTCAGGCGCGTCGAGCCGATTCCGGTCACGATAGGCTCCCGCAAGCGCGGTTAGTGAAAAACCGCCTGCGGCGAACTACAATCCTTTCTAGCGGCGCCGCCTCGTCTTTTCCCATCACAGTTGACCTATGCATCAGTTCAGGTCTTTCTGTCGAGTTGTCCTCGTTGCTCTGGCTACCACTGCCCTGATCGTGCCGCTGCGGCACTTCGTTTTCGTGCAAATCCTGGATCTCAGGGCGCCGTTTCTGCCGTTCCTGGTCGCCGTCGTGTCGGCAACCTGGATTGCGGGGCTATGGTCCGGATTGTGCGCCACCCTGTTCAGCGCAGCCGTTGTCGCCTACCAAATGATCGTGCGAGAGGGGATCCGCGACATTCCGACATCCTACGTTTCCCGATTTCTCATCTTTATCGTCATCGGCGCGCTGGTTAGTTGGCTGCTCGCCGCATTGCACACGGCGCAGCGGCGGATGGTTCGCAGGCAGCGACAGCTCGCGCGCGAAGTGACCGAGCGGCGCAAGGCTGTCGCTGCCGAGAGGACGCACCGACAGCAATTAGCCGTCGAAATCAATCGTCGCGCGGAGGCCGAGCAGGCGGTGCGCGAGCGCGAAGAGCGGATGCGGATGGCCGTGGACTCGGCCGACATTGGGACTTGGGACTTCAACCCCGTAACCGGCGAACGCAACTGGTCAGAACGCGCAAAAATCATGTTCGGCCTGGCACCTGACGCCGACGTCAGCGATGTATCCTACCTGGACCGGATTCACCCGGATGATCGCGCAATGGCGAACGAGGCCGTGCAAAGGGCGATGGATCCCGACGGAAACGGGCGCTACGAGATCGAATGCCGTTTGCTCTTGCCCGACGCGGCGATTCGATGGTTTGTTGTCAAGGGGCAGGCATTCTTCGCGGGTGAAAACGAGAGTCGTCACGCGATTCGGTTCATCGGCACGCTGATGGAGACCACCGAGCGCAAGAAGGCCGAACAAGCATTGCGGCAGGCCGAGGAACGATATCGCAAGCTGGCGACGCATGCGCCAGTCGGTATTTTTCACACCGACGACCAAGGACGGTGCCTGTTTGTAAATGAAGCCTGGTGCGCCATCGTGGGGGTCGATGCCGAACAGTCCATGGGGGATGGCTGGGCGAGATTTCTCCATCCCGAAGATCGGCAGCGCGTCGTCATGGAATGGAAAGACGCGGCGCGTAACAGTCTTAACCAAGCCTCGGAATTCCGTTTCCTGAATCAACACACCGGCACACGTTGGGTCGCCGCCTCGGCGATTGCTTTGCAGGACGATGCGGGCACGGTGACGGAGTTTGTCGGCACCATCGTCGATCTAACCGACCGCAAGGCCGTGGAAGACGTCATCCGCGCCGACGAGGCACGCTTGCGGTCTGTTCTGGACAACACGCCCGCGGTTATTTCGCTCAAAGACCTCCAGGGGCGCTATGTTTTGGTCAATCGTGTCTGGGAGGAAACGTACGGCGTGCGCAATGACGACATCGTTGGTCGCACCAATTTCGATCTGCTCTCCATGACCAAATCGGATCATATGTCACAGGGCATTGCCGAACGGTTTGCCACGCTCGAACGTCAGGTTATCGACACCGGCGCGCCCATCGAGTTCGAAGATCCTGTCCCCGACGGTGAGGACCAAAGACTATTTGTCACGGTCAAGTTCCCCATTAAGGATGCCACCGCGGCGATCACCGGCGTGGGCGGAATTTCCATTGATATTACCGAGCGCCGCAAGGCGATCGATGCCGTCGAAGCCGAGCGGACTCTTCTCCGTCAGACACTGGAATTGCAGGATCACGAGCGACAGATCATCGCTTACGAAATTCACGACGGCCTGATTCAGTATGCCGCCGGTGCCTTGATGCAATTGGAATCGATGCGTTTTCAAGAGACGTTCAAGCCGGCTGCCGATTCGATCAACAGTCTCGTCGGGAACCTGCGCCGCGCGGTGGCCGAAGGCCGCCGCATCATGAATGGCATTCGGACACCCGTTCTCGACGGTCTGGGCGTAGTGGCAGCCTTGGAGCATCTCATTCACGAAGAAGATCGGGCCCATGTGCGCGTCGAATTCATCAAGGACGAGGCCATCGAAAGGATGGATCCTAGGATCGAAGAGGCCATTTACCGCATCACTCAAGAGGCCTTGACGAACATCGGCAAGCATAGCCAGAGCAAAAGTGTTCGTGTTGAACTCGGGCGCCGCGGAGGCCGTGTGCATCTCGAAGTTCGGGACTGGGGCGTGGGCTTTGCCGCCGCCAAGCGTTTGAAAGGAACTTACGGTCTTCGCGGGATGACCGAGCGTGCCCGAATTGTCGGCGGCATGTGCCAAATTGAGAGCACCCCGGGCTATGGGACGCGCGTTGTCGTAGACTTGCCCTATCAGCCCGGCATGCGATAAATGAAGCGCACGATCCCGCCTGGAACGCGTTTGCCGCCACGCGATCGCGGTCGGCCTAAAGGGGTTGCAGGCCATACAATCGGGGGCCCGTTGACCGAGGCCAGCTCTGGGCGTGCAAACGGCATTCAGGGGAATTCGATGTTCGCTCCCGCTGAATCCTGATATTGTAAGTGGCTATTTTGTCGAAAAATCGTCCCCTGACGACTCACGACGTGAAGTACTGCCCATCTTCCTACAGCTGGCAGATTTGGCGGCGAATCACTTCAAGGTTACACAGTCGGAGCGTCGGGCAAAACCGATCGCTTTGCGCGGCGACCTTGCTTTTCCGGAGTCTGCGGCCGATACTGACTCCCCTCGTCATTTTCCTACATCGCGGGGTCAGGCGCATGTCTGTTGACCCAAAAGACTCTCCCGAATTCGGCCGCAACGTCGATGACTGGATGGTGGCAGCCCGTCAGGGTTGCCAGCAGTCCCTTGGCGATCTGTTGACGACCTGTCGTGACTACTTGCTGCTAGTTGCCGAGAAGGAGATCCCCTGCGATTTACGCGCCAAGGTCGGAGCCTCGGACTTAGTACAAGAGACGTTACTGGCGGCGCAGCGCAATTTCGTTCGCTTCGAGGGGCATGAACCCGAGCAGCTGTTGCGCTGGCTGCGGGCGATCCTTATCTTACGACTGGCGGATCTCAATCGGCACTACCGTCAGACGCGCAAGCGAGATGTCTCGCGCGAGACCGCTCGCGAAATTTCGGCACAGGTCGAACCATACGCCAAAGTCGAATCTCCCAGCGGCATTGCCATTCGCGCCGAGGCACAAGCCAGCTTCGAACGTGCGCTGGCCAGCCTGCCTGCACATTATCAGCGGGTGATCGTCTTGCGGAATCTGGAGCATCGGTCTTTCGTCGAGATCGCGCATGAGATCGGAAGATCTCCCGACGCGACACGCAAGCTGTGGTTTCGGGCAATCGCCTGTCTGCAGCAGTGTTACGGGGGGGGCGCCCGATGATGAATGATGATTTTCGCGCGCTGACCCCGGAAGAGGAGCGTCTACTCGAGCTACTCGTCGAGTACGACGAGGCCTTGGAAGAGGGGACGTGTCTGGCCGGAGCGACGCCGACCCCCCCGGACCTTGACCCAGAGATGGCGGAGTTGTTCGAGAGCGGTCAACGCGTGCTGGAACTTTTGGCGGCGATTCGAGAACTTATGGCGGCGGACCAGCCGCCCTTGTGCGAAGGCGCGGCGCCGCCAAGCGACGTGGCGTCTTGGGTGGGCGACTTTGAGACCGTCTTGCGAATGGTGCGACATGACGACGTCGACATGCCGCAACGGTTGGGGCGCTTCCTCATCCTGCGGGAATTGGGGAGAGGTGGCCACGGGCTGGTGCTGTTAGCCCACGATCCAATCTTGAAGCGGCATGTGGCCCTGAAGCTACCGCGTCCCGAAGCGCTGTTGTCGCGCTCCTTGCGACGGCGTTTCTTACGCGAAGCACAGGCTGCCGCAAGGCTGACACACCCTAACCTCGTTTCGGTGTACGAAGTCGGCGAGATCGGCCCGATTTGCTATATCGCGTCGGCATATTGTGCCGGCCCGACGCTGGCAGCGTGGATGCAACTGCAGACAGACGCGATCGCGCCGCAACTTGCCGCCCGCATCATAGAGCAGCTCGCCCAGGCGATTTCCTATGCCCACGAGCAGAACATTCTGCATCGCGATCTGAAGCCGAGCAACGTGCTTTTGGAACCTCAGTTGAGGGACGAGTGCGAAACGGATGTTGTGGCTGTACACAAGGCCCTCTGGGACTACGTGCCGAAAGTAGCAGACTTCGGACTGGCCAAGCTCAGCGAAGAGGACTCCGACGGAACGTCGACGCGACAGGGTCGTCCGCTGGGTACGCCCGCCTACATGTCGCCCGAGCAAGCCGAAGGCCGGCTGTCGGAAGTAGGGCCCGCGACGGATGTCTATTCACTTGGCGCGATGCTGTACGAATTATTGTCGCGCAAAGCGGTGTTCCGTGGCGCGACCGATCTCGACACGCTGCGCAAGGTGCTGGTCGAGGAACCAATGTCGCTGCGCAAGCTGCGTCGCGACGTGCCGCCGGATCTGGAAGCGATTTGCTTCAAATGCCTGGAGAAAAAGCCCGCGGCGCGCTACGCGTCATGTGCTGCCCTGGCGACCGACCTACACAAGTTTCTGGCGTCGATGCCTACCGACGCCCGACCATTGACGGGTCTGCAGCGCGCCACACGCTGGACGAGTCGCAATCGTAGCGTGGCTGCGCTACTCGCGACCGTGATGGCCCTGTTGCTCGGCATCACGACGATCGCCACTGTGGCGGCGGTGCGTATCGGTCGCGCGCGCGACGAAGCCGAACGTATCGCGTTACGGGAGCATGCCGCGCGCGAGGAAGCCAATCGTGCCCTGTCGGCAGAACAAGAGTCCTTTGCCCTCGCCAAACTTGCCGAACAGCAGGCCGACATCGCTCGCGAGGCTGCCGAAGCCGAGTCTGCGACCTCGTCGCAAATCTCGGATTACCTTGCCGAAGTATTTCTAGCGGCCGATCCGATCGGCACGGGGCGGCTCGGTTTTCGCTTGGGGGACGAAATCGGTCGACAATTAACCCTGCGCGATTTGCTCGATCGCAGTGCGCAACGGGCGCGAACGGCCTTCAAGGACCAACCGCAGGCACGCGCCAAGCTACTCGATACGCTGGGCAAGGTTTACAGCAACCTGGGAGAGATGGAACGCGCCGAACCACTTTTGCGCGAAGCGTACACGATGCGCTGCCAGAATCCAGACCAGCAAATGGAGTTGGCTTCCAGCCTGCTCAACATGGGTGTACTGCTGCGCTGGAAGGGAGACTACGGCGAGGCTGAGCAGTATCTTCGCCAGGCGCTGGAACTGCGTCGGACTATATTCGGCCCAGATCATATTAATGCCGCCGAAGTGGAATTTGCCCTCGCCTGGGCTCTGTTCGAGACCGATCGTTTTGGCGACGAACGAGACGCCGCGCGGAAGGTCGAGTGCGAACAACTCATTCGCCACACGCTCGAGGTGCAGCGCCGCCAACTCGGCAACAACCATCGCGACGTCGGGCTGACCTTGTCTGTATACACGTTGTATTTGTATTTCATGGACCGGAACGACGAAGCGCAGCGCATGGCCATCGCCTCGGCGGGTGTCGTCATGCAGCAAGAAGGGGGGCAGGCGCTCGGACGAGGGCTGCTGGAATACCAGCGGGCGGCACACAGCCGAGGTCAGAATCGCATCGCGGACGCCGAAGCAGCGTATCGCGCCAGTCTGCGCACCATCGGAGAAGTCCTGGGCGAAAGTCATCCCGCCAAAGTACTGGTCATGCGCGAGCTGGCGGGGATGCTCCTCGATCAGGGGCGGGTCGCCGACGCCGAAGTCGTGGGGCGCGCGGCGCTCGAGATAGGATTCCGAGTGTTTCCGCAGGGGCACCCCCAGTTGTCCGAACTGCTGCTCAAGGGCGCCGATATTATTGAATCGCAGGGGAAGACTGACGAGGCTGTGTCGTTCATCGAGAGGCGTGCGAATATCAAGGCGCGAGTCGAGAATGCGTCCCTGGCGGACGCTCTGCGCGGCAAGCTCAGAATTGTCGCCTTCCGGCTGAATCAGGGACACCTGGATGACGCCGCAGCACTCCTGAACGAAGTTCGTGAAGCGTCCAAGGATCTGCCCTCGCCCGAATCCTTCGCCATTTCCGAACGCGCCCTGTATCGTTGGTTGCAAGGGGTGCTCGCAGGGTTGCGTGGTAATCTCGAAGAGCAAGAACGCATCGGTCGCGAATGCCTGACGATGGATAATATCGCCTTCGAGACCCGCGATGCCATCGAGGTCGGCATGGCCGGAGTCATTCAGACTCTGCGCCCTGACGATAACCAGGTCGATCAGCTGTTATACGAACCGTCTCGTGGCTGGACGGCGTCATTGACCGCATCGCACCCACACCGCGTGATGCGCCATCTGACCCGCGTGCAGATGCTTATCCACCAACAAAGGCTCGACGAGGCCGAGCCGCTGCTGCAAATGGCTCACGGTTTCGCACATGGCAAAACGATCCCGGGAAGCTATTTCCAAGGCCTTGCAGATAGCCTCATGGGAAGTTGGCTCGCCGCTCATGATCAGTCCGCAGAGGCCGAGAAGTATCTATTGGCCGGAGTGAAGAATCTCCGCGTCTCGCGCGGAGATGGGCACCCTCTCACCCTGGACGCCCAGGCGCGGCTCACGCGCTTCTATCAGGAAACGAATCGAGCCGCCGCAGCCGAAACAGGGCCGACCCCAGCCGCTCACTGATATCTTGTGCCGCCCTGGGAAACGTCCTTCGCCCTAGGACAGAGTGGCGGTGTGCGAATCCAGCCGCGTTCCCTCTGGGGTGGACGCCCCCTGCCACCCTACGTGTTCCGTGCGCCGCTCTGGCCAACTTTTTCCCCAACTGCTTGCTTTTGGGAACCCCCCGTTGTTACTATGGGCAATGCGGTTGGGTGATGGGCGCAATGGCGCTCAAAAACGGCGGTTCGGCGTCTGGCATTCAGAGTAGTCGATACCTTCTATCGCGCCGGGGGGCGATGGATACCGATGAATCATGCAGATCCTCCGGGCGATCTTACGCCGGAAGAAGAACGACTGCTCGACATGCTGATTGCCTACGACGAAGCGCTCGTCGCGGGCGTTTCACCGGTTGGCTCTACGTCGGCTCCGGCGGAGTTGCAGCCCGGGATGGCCGATCAACTGTTGCGTGGTCAGCGGCTCTTGGAGCTGTTGGCGGCACTCAATCCATCCGATGACGCGCGGCCCCCGGCACCGCCTGTTGTCAACGAACCGCCGCTGCTTGGCGTCGATGCACTTTGGCATACGTTGCCCGAGGACGGAGCGCTGCCCCCGCAGCTCGGGCGCTTCGTGATCCTGCGCGAGTTGGGGCGTGGCGGACACGGCGTTGTCCTACTGGCGCACGACCCGATCCTGAAGCGGCATGTGGCGCTGAAAGTGCCGCGGCCAGAGAATCTGCTGTCGGCCTCCATGCGGCGGCGTTTCGTGCGCGAAGCCCAGACTGCTGCGAGGCTGACACATCCAAACCTCGTCTCGGTCTATGAAGTGGGCGAGATCGGACCTGTCTGCTACATCGCCTCGGCCTACTGTCCCGGTCCAACATTGGCCGAATGGATCGCCACGCGCGGCACGCCCGTCTCCCCGCAGCTGGCCGCGCGCGTCATCGAGCAACTGGCTCTCGCACTGCAATACGCGCACGAGCAGAACATTCTGCACCGCGATTTGAAGCCAAGCAACGTGCTCTTGGAACCCTCGGTTCGCGGCGAGTCTGCGGCAGCGTCCGCCAACGAGGGTCGCCTGAATTTTGTTCCCAAGGTTACAGATTTTGGGCTGGCGAAGTTTGCCGCCGATTCTGACGAAGGCACACGGACTCAAACGGGCAGCGTGTTGGGAACGCCCGCGTACATGTCGCCGGAGCAGGCCGAAGGACGGCTCGCCGACATCGGCGCCACGACCGACGTTTATGCGCTGGGTACAATCTTGCACGAGTTGCTCACAGGTTTGGCGGCCTTTCGTGGCGGGACGGAAATCGAGACTCTGCACAAGGTGCTCTTCGAAGAGGCCGTGCCACTGCGACGATTGCGCCGCGACGTGCCGGCCGATCTCGAGGCGATTTGTCGCAAGTGCATGGAGCGGAAGATTGAATCGCGCTATCCGTCGTGTGCCGCATTGGCCGCTGACTTGCGTCGTTTCCTCGGGGGGCGCCCCACGCTTGCTCGGCCGCTAACCGTACCGCAACGGCTGGCCAAATGGGCGCGCCGCCGGCCCGCCGTTGCCGCCCTGGTCGCCGTCAGCACGCTGGCGGCAGCCACGATAGTCGCCGGTTCGTCGCTGTATACCGTGCGACTTGGAAGGGCACTGGCCGACAGCGAGACACGTCGTGTCGAGGCTGACGAGCATCGGGCCGACGCAGACCGCCATCGGCAGCAAGCGGAAGTGAATCTTGACCTGGCTGAGAAAAGCCGCCAAGAAGTGATTCGACAGCAGCAAACAACAAATCAATTCGTCTACGGCGCGCGCATGCATCAGGCCTACCTGGCTCTGGCTCAGGGGGACCTACGCAACGTCCAGGAACTACTTGGCGATTACGACCCCGGGGCACCCGGGGCAAATTTGCAAGAGTTCTCCTTGCGCTATTTGAGGCATATGGTGCATGGCGAACGGCAGCTTCGTGGGCACGTGGGAGAAGTTTATGCCGTGAAGTTTTCTCCTGACGGCCGCGCAGTATTATCCGGCGGCGCCGATGGCACAATTCGTTTCTGGGACGCTGTCAGCGGACAACTGTTGCGGACCATTCAAGCGCACGAAAGCTGCACAAACGATTTGTCGTTCTCTCCGGATGGCCGGTTCTTGGTCAGTGCGAGCTGCGACGACACCCTCAAGCTTTGGGATACGTCGACTTGGAATCAGATGGCGACACTGTCGGCGCATGGCGGAGACGTTCTGTGCGTCGCATTTTCCCCGGATGGCCGGCTGATCGCCAGTGGAGACACCAAGGGATTGACCTATATATGGTCGCTCGACGAGCGGTGCCAACCCATCATTTTGCCGAGCGACGGAGATTGCGGCGCGGTCAATGCCGTCGTGTGGAGCGCCGATGACCAGACGCTCGTCGTTGGTCAGGCGAAGACTTCGATTCGTCTCTTCGAGATCGGAACTTGGAAGCTTCTCTCACGCACAAAGCCAAGCGGCACAACGACGATCGCGTTGTCGGCAGATGGCCGGTTACAGGCAACCAATGCGCTGAACCGAATCGAAGACGGCGAAATCCGCGATGTACGGTCCAAGGAACTGCTGGCCACTCTGACGAGCCAATTTGGCTTTATTGAAAAAGTCATTTTTTCCCATGATGCGCGACAACTGTTTTCCTGCGACGAGAGCGGCCTGGTGCGGATCTGGAACCTGACTGCCGATGGACGCTTGGATACCAACGTCAGTCGCAACGATCAGCAGACGGCGCTTTCGACGCGCACTCTTATTGGCCACACCGGACGTGTACAGAGCCTGGCACTCGCGCCCAATGGCGGAACGCTCGCGTCAGCGAGTTTCGACGGTACCGTGCGGCTGTGGGATTTGACAGCCCGCGGCGACTCGGTGCCTATGTTGAGCTGCCGGTTGCGAGGTTCGGGCTTTGGCTCGCAATATCGTGTCCATCTGACGTCCGACTTGGCGAGGCTATCAATCTTTGCGAGTGACATGCAGATCGTGGACTTCGATATCCGCAGCGGCGAGCAAGTACGCAGCCGGCAACTCGCTCCCTGGACCGGCCATGAATTTCTTTTCGCGCCGAATGGTCGCCAAGTCATTACTTGGCGATACAAGGACACCGCGCTATTAGCCTCTCCTCTGGACGTTGCCGAGCCGTTCGAATTCAACATCCCCCTTTGCCCTATTACAAAGCAAGTTGTATTTTCCGCGAATGGACTTCGGGTTGCTACAGCCGGGGACGACGGTTTTGTTCGTGTTCGAGACTTGGCCGATGGCGTCGAACGGTTTGCGTTTCAACACGGGCAAGGGACGCAAATAGCTTACGATGCCGCTGCCACTCGACTGGCCTTGTCCAGCGACGGTCGATTGTTAGCTCGGGCCAATATCAAACCTGGTCTCGTAGACGTTGATATCGGAAAGCGCACGGAGTTTCCGTGTCTTGAGAAAGGCGTCTCGGGCATCCATTTCTCCCCTGACGATAGCATGTTGGCACTTCGGTGCGGGAACGGCACAATACAATTGTTGAATGTTGCCGAGCGGAGCGTCATCCAGAGGTTGCGTTTGTCTTCGCCGCCCACGCATTTGGCGTTCAGCGCGGATAACAGAACGTTGGTGGTTGCCACACTCGACGGTCATATCACGCTTTGGCATACGGCCTCGGGCCAGCAATTGGCGTCGCTCCTGAGCCACGCTGGGCAAGTTGCTCTGCTTCAGTTTTCCGAAGATAACTCGGCGTTGGCCGCCCTGATCGTCGACTCCGCAACTAACGAGGCAAATCTGCACGTCTGGTCGACCCGCGACTAGTGCCTCAGAATTGTTCTAGTCAGTGTGTGACGGAACGGAACTTCCGTTGCACGATCGGGTCCCGTCGAGGCACCCCTCGTAGCGGTGCCATCGATTTTCTTAGGCTCTTGGCGCTCGATTTCTAAGTGTCCGGTTCTCCGGCCTCGTATTTGGCACGCGTCCTGCTCTGCATCCTTTGCAGGGAGCGCAATGGTGCCCTTCCGTGCAAAGTTCCAATGGTCAGGGAGTGAAAAAATGCCACATCGAAACGGGAATCATCAAAGCGGGTCTGCCACCGATCATGAAGATTGGGGGCTATGCAAAAACTGCAAATGGTGGCAAATCGAGCCCGACGCCAAGGTGAGCGATCGGAGCGTGGGCGTCTGTATTGAAGAATCTTTGCAGGAATTTCGCCTGCGCATTGCGGGCAACGGCGGCTGCACCATGTTCGTCGCTGGCAAGCCCGCACGACATGAGGGATCGGCCGATAAGCCCCCCACGCGTGTTGCCGTACGCTAATTGGGGCATTCATTGTCCGCATCAGACTGGCAACCGCGAAGGCACCGGCTTGCCGCCGGCACCATTGCGCACAACAATCTGCTAGGCTGGTTTTGCAAAAATCAGCCTGGCAGTCTGACCACCGTTGCCCGATGCTGTCCCTTTTGGTCCCTGGCGATTCATCTTCATGGGCTCATCCAAGCCACTCGGCGGCGTCATTCATACCTATCAGAAGTTTGACCCCAAGAATTTTCCCAGTCCCACGCAGCCGCCGCCGGACATGGTATCGACGGCCTTCGAGCACATGCTGACTTTCGGCAGCATGCGCGAACTGAGCGAAGAGGAATTAGCCCAGGCGGTACACCTTGATCCCAGCCAGATCGCGGGCCTGGGGCCCAGTCTGGAAGCGTTGCGCGAGATGCTACTCGCGCGAAAGCGAAAGATCCTGGAAACGTACGAGACCAAACGGGTTCGTTTAGAAGCGGCCCAGCGCTATCAGGAGGAAGGACTCCAACTGCGGCCCCCCAAGGCTCTCCACAAAGCGTTCCATCGCGCGTTTCGCGACGAACAGTTGCGCGAGCTTGAGCAATTGTGGTATGCCGCCGGCGGTGAGCGCGGCGAGTTTGCGCACGACCTGCTCCGCTTGGCCGAACGCCTGGGAGACAAATATCAGATCGACGAGATGGCCGGCAAATACGAGTTCACCGGGCACGAGCGGCTGACCGTTCCGCAGGCTCTGGCCGTCAAGGAAGAGCTGGAAAAGATCGACGAATTGCTTAAGCAGTTGGAAGAGGCCGCCCGCACGGCGCAGATCGGCGTCATCGACATGGAGCAGCTTTCGGAATTCGCCAATGCTGGCGAAATCGAGCAGCTCAATGCCCTGCACCAACAGATTCAGGAGTATCTGCGCGACATCGCCGAGCAGCAAGGCCTGGAGAAAACACGCCGCGGCTTCAAGCTCACCCCCAAGGCGTACAGACTATTTCAGGGAAAGTTGCTCGAGCGGATATTCAGCGACCTTGCCCCTTCGCGCACCGGCCGACATCAGGGACCCATCGTTGGCGAAGGGGCCGTAGAGCTGCAGCATACGAAGCCCTACGAGTTTGGCGACTCGGTCACGCAGATGGACATTCCGGCCACGCTCACCAATGCCATGATCCGCTCCGGCGCGTCGCTGCCGATTCGACTGCGCTCCGAGGATATCGAGATCCATCGCACGCGCAACACGCCCAAGTGCGCTACCGTGGTGCTCATGGATATGAGCGGTTCCATGCGCTATGGCGGACTGTACGTCAACGTGAAACGCATGGGTCTGGCGCTGGACGGTCTGATCCGCCGCGAGTTTCCTGGCGACTTTCTGCAGTTCATCGAGATGTATTCCTTCGCGCGTCCCCGGCACGTCAGCGAGATCGCCACGCTGCTGCCAAAGATGGTGACCATCTTTGATCCCTACGTGCACTACCGGGTCGACATGAGTAAGCCCGACATCACCGAAGCGCAGGTGCCGCAGCATTTCACCAACATCCAGCACGCGTTGCACATGTCGCGCAAGTTCCTGGCTTTGCAGCAAACACCTAATCGGCAAGTGATCCTGATTACCGATGGATTGCCGACGGCGCACTTCGAGGGGCAACAGTTGCACCTGCGTTATCCGCCCGACCAGCGGACGGAGCAGGCCACGATGCGCGAAGCGCAACTGTGCCAGCGGGACGGTATCACGATCAACATCTTCTTGCTCTCCAGCTGGTCGCAATCGCGGGAAGACGTGCAGTTTGCCTATCGGCTCGCCGAGTCGACCAAGGGTCGTGTCTTTTTCACGGCCGGTCGAGATCTGGACCGTTACGTGGTTTGGGACTACGTGAGCCGCAAACGTCACATCATTTCGTGAGTCGCCCGCGCCCGCTCGCCCCCCATGTGTATGGATGCGACCCTCGCCGGCGGTAGCGTACTTGCAAGTTGCGCTAAGCGGTCGTAGTATCGCGCTGGTGCCGATGACGCAACGTGGCGCGGTTTGCCGGCAACAAAGAAGAAGACGCTAATGAATCGACTCGCCAACAAATCTCTTTGTTCGGTCCAAAATGGACCGTTTTTCCTAGCGCTGTGTGCTCTTCTCGCTCCACAGCTTTCGTCGGCAACGCCCATTCGCATGGCGGTCTTAGGGGACAGCATCAGCGCCGGCAGCGGCGTGTCGGGCGGCTCGCCCAACTGGGTGGCGCAACTCATTCCGACCGGCGCCATCACGTTCCAAAACAAAGCCGTCGGCGGGGCAACGTCGAGCACCGTTGTCAGCGGGCAACTCGCCTCGGTTGTCACGCTTGCACAAAATCACCAGATCGACGATGCGACCTTGATCATCGGTGGCAACGACGCCACGGCCGCCGCCCTCGGCATTGCCCAGGGCGGTAGTGCCACGACGTTCATCAATACATACGTCAACAACGTCAAGAACGTGATCAATTCCGTCGCCACGGCCAACCCCGGCGTCCATCAAGTTTTTGGCAACATGCCGGATGTGACCGTCACCCCCGAAGTGCAAAGCCTGGCGGCCTCGGCAGGCGTCACGCCGGTGCAACTCGCCCTGGTAAGTGCCGCGATTGCCACGGCTAACGCACAGGCCGATCAGTATGCCCTTGCGCATGGCGTGCCGGTACTCGATTTGTATAGTGTCAGCCGTGCGATTGTGACCGAGATCCCTTTGACACTCGGCGGGCATACCTTCACCACGGCGTTCGCCCCAGACCAGTTCCACCCCGCGCCGTTCCTGCAGGGGCTTTTGGCCAACCTG
>DASXEJ010000377.1 GCA_036490175.1 Pirellulales bacterium
CCGGCCCGCGTTGTCGTAAGAATAGACGGTCTTAAAATCCGGGGCTTCGGCTTCGGAGATGCGCTCCTTTTGCACCACGTTGCCATCGGCATCGTAGCTGTAGATAAAAGTGCCGTCGGACTGGAGTTGGTTGCCGGTGGTGGTCGTCGAAGTGCTGGTTTGCAGGGTGTCGGTGGCGGCCGTGCCGGTGGTCGTGGTTTGGCGATTGCCGGCCGCGTCGTAGGTATAACTTTCGTTGGCCCAACAAAAACTCTTGCCGCTTGCTTTCGGCAAGCGTGGCCCAAACCCCGATGCAGGTTGGGACTTAAAGCGGCGATGACCGGGCGCAGGCCGGCCTTTGGGAAATTTGCGCCCAGAGGGGGTTTCCCGGCTAAATCTGCGATCGCGGCTGACGCGAGCGTGCGGGCTCATGCCCGGGATTTTACCCGATCAGGGCGAGCGCTGCGCCTTGGCCGGATGGGTGGCCGTATGGATTTCCTTCAGCTTTTGGATGCTGACGCGCGTGTAGATTTCGGTCGTCGTCAGCTTCACGTGGCCCAGCATGGCCTGGATGAAGCGAATGTCCGCGCCGTTCTCCAACATCAGTGTGGCCATCGTGTGGCGGAACAGGTGGCAACTGCCGCGCTTGCCGATATCCGCTGCGTTCACGTAGTCGCGCACCAGTTGGGTGATATTGTTCGGCGTGAACGGCTGGCCCGTGTGCGTCAGAAACACCACGTCGCCAGCCGTATCGCCGGCCAGCAAGCGTGGCCGCACTTGGCGCAGGTAGCGTTCGATCCAGCCGAGCGCCCGCTCGCCGATGGGAATCATCCGATCCTTGCGCCCCTTGCCTTGTCGGACCATGACCGTGCCGCGATCGGCGTCCAGGCTGTAGAGCTTGAGCCCAATTAGCTCCATGCGGCGAATGCCGGTCGAATAGAAGGTCTCCAGAATGGCCCGGTCGCGCAGGCCCAGCGCTTCGGTGACGTTGGGCATGCTGATGACCCGCTCGGCCTCGCTGGCGCTTAGCACGAACTTGGGCAGCCGGCTTTCCAGCTTCGGCAGTTCGATTTCGCTGGCCGGGTTGTAAAGCACGTGGTTGTTCTTGGCCAACCACTTGAACCAGGCGCGGATCGGCAGCAGCCGACCGTGTTGGCTGCGGAAGCTGAGCGGGTCGCCGTCCTTCTTTCGGTAGTGGTACAGATACCGCTGGTAGCGCTCAATCATCGGCTTGGTGACTTCGCCCGGCTCCATGATGCCCCGCTCGGCGCACCAGTCGATGAAGTAGTTCAGGTAGACCTGCCGGCCCACCACGGTCTTGTCTGAGTAGTTCTTGATCCGCATCCATTCCAGGAACTCATCCAGCATGGCTCGCATGGTTTTTCTCCAGCTACGACGTGGCGGAAATTTCTTGGTCCAGATGTGCGGTTTGAATCACTTTCGGTGCGGAGGGCTGTTGAGCCGTTTCGCCATTGGCAGTTGCGGCGATTTTCGAGGGCCGACAACGCCCCGACTTGGCCCCGACTTGGGGCCGACCGCGCCCCGACTTCTGCCCGTTTACCCCCGACCGCTCAGCGTCGTACCCGCGTAAGCGGTCCACGTCGATCAGCCTCGCCAGGAACCGCTTGCCGGCGTCGGGTGGCGGGTCAAACAGCAATTCGTAGGCAAACGATTGTCCGCGACCACCTCGGTGGATCAGCAGGTATTCGAGTTCCTCCAGCCGCTTGAGATGGACCTTCAACTGAGTGTGACCCCAACCCGTGGCTTCACGGATATCACGGCGGCCGAAGCGATAATCGGTTCGGTCGATGCCTTGGCGCTCGCAGGCGGCCAATACCAGATCGTCAATGAGGCCCAGTAGCCGCCGGGTCTGCGGTGGCAGTTCATCGACCGAACGGCCCAGCACTTCGCTGGCCAGCCGGTTGGCGATGGCGATATCGTCTAGCGTGACTTCGATGTATTCGACTTGCCGGTCTTCATGCACGACGGTCTGAATCGGCCGCTGGAACTGATGCAGCAGGGCAATGGCCCGGATCAGCGTCAGATACTTGACGTGGTCGCGGCGCGTGCGGGTCTTGTCATCCAGGAAGGTCAAGGCTTCGGCGTAGGGGTTGGCCACCAGCAGCGGGCGCAACAGCCGCTGGGCGTTGCGGTGTAGCGTCAAAGTCTGTTGCCGCTCTTGAGCGGACAGCAGCCCGGCCAGCGTCTGCCGGCGGCGTTGAAGTTCGTGAATGGCCTTCGTCTGTTCGCGGTCTTCGTCGACCGAGAGCACCACGCAACGGTTCAATAGCTCTTCGTCGATCTTGATGGCAGTGGTCGTGAGGAAGATCATCACCGGACCTTCGACCCGGTATTCCTGAGTGACCAGCCGGCCGGTTGCGGCGTCCTTGCCCGTGCTGGCAATCATCAGTTCGCCTTCGCTCTGCAAGAGCTTGAGCGCGTAGCTGGCCTGCTGGGCGCCCTCTTCCTCGACAATCGCGAGGATTTTGTGCCGGAGATTGGTCTCGCCGATGTAAAAGAGCGCTTGGCCAGTCATGGCCGAATACTTGACCTGCTCTTCGGGCGGCACGAAGGCCAGCACGGCTTCCATCAGCGACGTTTTGCCGGCGGCCGACGACGACTGAATGACAATGGCCAAAGGCTGGTCGAGCTTGCGGCTGACGGCTGCCAGGTAGCCGACCAGTTTGTTGGTGGTCTCGCCGATCAAATCGAAATCGGCCACGATGCGGTCGAGTAGCTGCGGGTCGCGCAGCAGGGCCAGAGCGGCGGCCTTTTCGTCGTCGGTCATGCTGGGCGCTGTTTCCTTGACTTCCGTCAGGCGGCTGATCTGATCGTCCTGGAGTTCCTCCAGCTTCAGCAGCACGCGGCCCAAGTCCTTCTTGATGGTCTGCTCTTCCACGGCCAGTTCGATGGCGGCTTGCGCGATGAACTGCCGGCGATGCCGAGCCGAGTACAGGTCGAACGAGTCGACAAACATGCCGGATTCGGTTGAGGCCAGTACGTTGACTTTGAGTTGGTCGAATGAAAGATTCTTGGCCAGCCCGCGCACGCGATAGCGCCGATGGCCAAGGTGCATGACGACTTCATCGCCACGCTGATCGGCTTCAATGTCTTCGGGCGCTGGCGGGAGCGGAGAAGCTGTAAGAATGCTGGCAGGCGGTTCGGGCTCGGCAACCACGTCGGCTGGTGGTTCATCGACTTCAATTGCGGGCAGCAGGATGGCCGGCGGCTGACCTTTGCCGAACCATTCCGCTCGACGAATGAGGGCACCGAGCGCGCCGGCCGGATCGTCGAACTGCAAAGCGTACGCATTGGCGTCGATGCCGGCCGGCAGCTTGATTTGATGAACGTCGATGCCGGCTGCCAGCAGCCTATCGGCGATGCTCTCGGCAATGACGAGCACGCGCTTGATGCCGAACTCGGCGAAGGCTGCCAGATGGTCATCGGTCAGCGCATCGGCGCCCAGCGTGCAAGTGACATTGCGGCAGCCGGCATTCCAGAACGTCAGCGCATCGAACAGCGAGGGGCAGACAACGACTTCACTGCCGGCCCGGAATGCCTGAATGTTCCAAACGCCTTGCCGCCGGGCTGAGAGATACGTGTGCAGCGGGGTTCCCGCGCGGAGCCGGGCGCCGATCTTGCGGCCGTAGATATCGAGCACGCGCCCGCTGCCATCGGCCGCCGTGATCGGGATCACAATCGAGCCGCTGAAATGTTCGTGGCCGCTGGATCGGAACAGGCCGAGCGCTTCCAGCTTGGCGCGGATCAGCTTGCCGGCTTTGAGTTGTTTGCCGGGCAGCTTGAGCCCCAGCGTGCGATCCGCGTACCCGATGCGGAATTGGTCGATCGCTTCGCCGTTAGTGATGCCACGCCCACGCAGATAGTCGAGCGCTTCGGGGCTATCTTTCAGCCGGTGGTGGTAATAGTCGAGAACTTGCGCGAGAAGCTTTTGGTCGTCAGCTTGCGGGTTGAAATCAGCCATCGGGCGATGCTCCAGCTATCGCCCTCCGATGGCGCACGAAAAAAGGGAACGTCCGCACCTTGACTGCTCGCCAAACCTCGACCAAGAGGCAGATAGAACAGCGCAAAGCCGGACGTTCCCAGTCTCCGGGAACGCGGTCCGATGCGCTGCTTCTATCTTCAAGGGCGTTGTGCGCCCAGGTTGGTCGTTTTGGCGAAGCAGCAGCTTGACGCCCGTAGGCGTCGAATCAGGTTGTCAACGTCAATCTTACGCGGGCAGCACATCCCTCTCAAGGCGAACAGCGAAGAGAGAAAAACCTCGTGCGACAATCTTCAATTCCTGACGGCAGTGGCAAATTTGGCGAGGGATCGCTTCTGCACATCCTGCAAGAAGTAGTTCCACCGTCCTGACTTACATCCAACGTCGTACGACAATGCAGGCGATACGTAACGCCTAGAATGGGGCGATTTAAGTCGCTCGCAATTGGGCTCCGATGCTAACCAACGCTGCTTTCCTTCCGTTGGCTATTCAAAACATCGGAGACTTATGCCGAACCACACTGAGCGAAGCGACGTGGAGCAGATTCGACGTGCAGCAGAGAACATTCTGGCGCGCATCTGGCAATGCGGTGGCGTGGTGGAATTGCGAGCCCTGAATACATCTCAGGGGATCGTTTCCGGCTATTTCGACGGCGACCACGAAGAAGACTTCCTTAAAGCGGCCGCCCAGTGGAGCGGTCGTAGTCATGGCGTTTACACGACCCTGAACCCAGTCCGTCGCGATTGCCTCGCGCGTGCTGCAAATCGTGCGACCGTTTACGCGAAGACGACGACCGGCGACGCTGAGATTACGCATCGACTTTGGCTGCTGGTCGACACTGACCCAACGCGGCCGAGCGGTATCTCCGCGACGGATGAAGAACACAACCTGGCGTTGAAACGAGCGATTGAGATTCGCTCATCTCTTTCGAGCAAGGGTTTCCCTGATCCGCTGAATGCCGACTCCGGGAATGGCGGGCACTTGCTTTATGCAATCGACTTGCCGGCCGATGATGGTGGCTTGGTGCAAAGATTCCTGCAAGCGCTTAATCACCAGTTCGGGGACAAGATCGTCGGCGTTGACTTAAAGGTCCATAACCCTTCACGAATATCGAAACTGTATGGCACGCTGGCCTGCAAGGGCGATAGTGTGCCGGAACGGCCGCATCGACTCGCTAGACTAATCGATGTGCCCGCAAGCCTCGAAGTGGTTCCGCGCGAGTTGTTGGAATCGATCGCGATGCCAGCGGCCACCGCAAAGTTGCCGGCCGGCGGAATTCCGGCGGTCACAGGCGCGCAGTTCGATGTTCCCGGATACCTTCATGCACGGAACGTGCTTACCGGCAAGTCAAAAGCTCTTGGCGATGGTGCCACGCTTTGGGAACTAGCGCGCTGCCCGTGGCGCCCGGCGGAGACTGATGGCGGCCCATTCGTCATCCAGTTAGCCAATGGCAAAGTCACTGCTGGATGCCACCACAGTCATTGCGATGGGAAAGGCTGGGATGACCTGCGAGACTTGATCGATCCAGGCTGGAGAGATGCAAATGACAAAAAGGGTTCGAGGAAAGGCCCTTCAGTTGCCCAGCAAATCGTCGCCCTTGCAGCCGGCGATGAATTGTTTCACACGGCCGAGAAAGAAGCCTATGTGACGACGATCGTCGGCAATCACTGCGAGACTTGGCGGGTCAACGGAGAAGCATATCGCTTGAATCTACGCGGCCGCCTACACGAGACAGGAATTGTTGCCAACAAGAGCGCTTTGGACGATGCAGTGGCCACCCTCGAATCTAAAGCGATCTTCAGTGGCCAACAGCATTGCGTCCACGTTCGGACGGCGCAGCACGACGGCCACCTTTATATCGACTTGTGCAACGAAGCATGGGAGGCGGTCGAAGTCAGCAGCGAAGGATGGCGGATTGTCGCAGAGCCACCGGTCAGATTCGTACGCAATCCCGGCATGGCGGCGCTGCCGATGCCAGTTGAAGGTGGCAACGTTTCGCAATTGCGAGAGTTTATTAACGTCACCGATGCGGATTGGCCCCTCACCGTTGCGTGGTTAATGGCTGCACTTCGACCGACTGGCCCGTATCCGATCCTTCTGATAAATGGCGAGCAGGGGAGTTGCAAGAGCACTACTTGCCGGCGGCTTCGCTCGTTGATCGATCCAAACACCGTACCCTTGCGAGACATGCCCAAGAACGAGCAGAACCTGATGATCTGCGCTAAGAACGCGCATGTCATCGCATTGGACAATCTGAGTTCTGTATCAAAGGAGATGTCCAACGCAATGTGCCGCGTTGCGACCGGGGGCGGCCACAGCGAGCGGAGCCATTACTCGAATGATGCCGAAACACTTTTCTACGCCGTACGACCACAAATGCTCAACGGCATCGCCGATATTGCCACGCGAAGCGACTTTCTTGACCGTTCGCTTTGGATCTGCTTGCCCATTGTACCCAAGTCGGCTCGTAAGACGGAAAAAGAACTCGACGAACGGTTCGCGCAGGTTCATGCATCGGTCTTCGGTGCATTGCTCACGGCGGCGGCCCACGGCTTAAAGCAACTGCCTGAAGTCGAGCAAATGCAGTTCGATCTACCCCGTCTGGCTGATTTTGCCCACTGGATCATTGCAGTCGAGTCGGCATTGGGCTGGGAGCCGGGAACCTTCATGCGAGCGATGGACCGCAACCAAAATGAGTCGCACGAGTTGGCAATCGCAAGCTCGCCGGCGGCAGAAGCGGTTCGCAAGCTTATCGTGGCCACGGTTCGATACGACGGTACTTGGACCGAATTACTGAAGAAACTCATCACGATCACGGACGAATCGACTAAGCGGCAGGAGGGTTGGCCCAAGAATGTGGCGGGACTTTCATGCAAAATACGCGAGAGTGCGCCCAATCTCCGTGCGACCGGGATACAGGTGGAATTCTTTGACAAGGAACGTCCGAAGCGCGTGACCTTGCAATACGCGATGGCAAACCAGCCGGTTTACCAGCAGAGCGGCGGTGGTGCTGCATTGCCGGACATGGGCCTGTATATGGCCGTGGCGATGGTGGCCTGTTTTGCCAATGACCCATACGACGTAGTTGAGTCAACATTGAAAACGCTTGTCCGGTTCTGGATCGCGCCGCCGGTCGTCGCCGCCGTCGCGGCTTCGTCGCTTTCGTTGTCAAATTGCGACGGAGCGCAAGTCCTTCGTGATTTGTAATTAGCGTACTGCTACGCGGCAATCCGTCGCTCCCGTCGCTGTTTTGTGCTTTTTTTCAACTGAAGAAGAGAAAGAAGAAGCACAAGCTTCGCTCAAGTTAAAGCGAAAAATAGCGACGGGAGCGGCCGGGAATGGGCAGCATCATCGTAAGTGATGCGTCCAGTGGATGTTACACTCTGTCGCAGAATAGTGATTGCGTGCGACATACTTGCGACGGACGCACGACGGACGCGGCGAGCCTGTGCCACTTCACGCGCGGTTACATTTCCACGTCGCAGGCGGGTTTACAGTCACGCTAGACCGCCTGGCAGCCCCGTAAAGCGCTTCTGCGATGCGAGTATGTCCCGCAGACGCTGGTCTGCGCGAAGCATTGGAAAGCCTCAGGCGGCGCCACAGCCGACACCCCGCAAGCTGCTCTCCGCCTCGCTTCACTACCCGGCCGCGACCGATCAGGCACGAGGTAACGAGTTACTGGCTTTTCGGACAAACCCTCGAATTCGACGCAATCGAAGCCGCATTTCCAACTATTTAATTCAGCGGCGGTAACTCGGTAACTCGCTACGGGCTCCAGCTTCTCGGCCGGCCATGCAACCGCTACGACCTGACTGCCGCGTGGATCCAAACGTCCGTCTGTGTCCAGAATCGCCATGCTTGCCTGTTGACATACATGCCAGATGACATAGGATTGAATTAGGAAAGCACCAAGCCGCTGGCAGGTTCAACTATGCGAGTCATCGTCTACGCCCGAGTCAGCACGGTCGATCAAGCCGACAACGGCATCAGTCTGGATGCCCAGCAGGCCAAGCTGGCCGCTTATGCCAGCCTGTACGACTTGGAGGTTGTCGAAACGATCGTGGACGCTGGCGAGTCTGCCAAATCGCTCGGCCGGCCCGGCCTGCAACGAGCACTGAGCCTGCTGCGATCTGGCAAGGCTGACGGGTTGGTCGTCGTGAAACTGGACCGCCTGACGCGCTCGGTCGCCGATTGGCAGACGCTGATCGATGGCTACTTCGGGGAGAAGGCCGGCAAGCAATTGTTCAGCGTCGCCGACAGCATTGATACTCGCACGGCCGCCGGTCGGCTGGTGCTGAACGTCTTGCTCTCCGTCGCGCAGTGGGAACGCGAAACGACTGGCGAGCGGACCCGCGAGGCGCTCCGGCACAAGATTCGGAACGGCGAACGCTGCGGCAAAGTGCGATTCGGCTTCGACCTGGCCGCCGATGGCAAAACTTTGCTGCCCAACGCGGTCGAGCAGCAGGTCATCGTGCTAATTGGTGATCTACGATCAGCCGGCCGCACGCTTCGGCAAATTGCGGCTGAACTCACCGCTCGACGTATCGCGACGAAAGAACGCAGTTCGACCTGGACACACACCACAGTCGGCCGCATTCTGAAGCGAAAGGCGGCGTGATGAAACGCAATCTAGTCGAGCAACTGCGGAAGGCCATCGCCGACAGCAGCCAGACTGAGTATGCCCTCGCTAAAGGCAGCGGCGTCAGCCAGTCGATCGTCAACCGATTTATCAAGGGCGAGCGTAGCATCGGCCTGGAGACTGCCGCGAAGCTTTGCGAGTACCTGAATCTCGATCTGGTTGCACGTCGCTAAAGAGCTAACCCGGGTGGGGTTAATCTCGTACCCCTGCCCAAGCCGCTATGACGCTGGCCTATGGGGAGCCGTTGAGAAATTGGTAACTCGGTGTGGGAAGCCGTCGACGCGTCGTTGCGAGAAGCGTTCACTCACGATTCGCTGGACCGGGACACCGGGACACCGAAACCGGAACGTTTGCCTCATTTTCGTCGCAAGATTGCTCAAGCGGCGAACTCCTCATCAATCAGCCGCTTGTAGCCCTTGAAAAGGGCAACGGCGGCGCCTTCGCCGTCCGTAAGCTTGTCATAAAAGAGCGGATCGCCAACCCATTCGTCGAAAGCGACAATCGGCATCGGCAGCCCGGCCGAACCGACAGCGTAAATGCCTACGCGCCAAAACGACGAGAGCCGATTGTCAACAATCCGAAACAGCGGCGATGGATTCCACACCGGGTAGTAGGTGTAGTCGCCATCACAGATGTAATACCAAATATGCCCAAGATAGTAAGTGAATCCGTAAACGACGTATTGCGTTCCAACCCCCAGGGAGAACATTCGGTCGCGGCGAAGCCCAAGCTCGGGCCGGATCAGTTCGTCAGGCAGGCCACTGGCGCAATTTGAGATGCACTCGATCTTCATATCTGCAAGCAACCCTATGTCATAGGAAAAATTCTTGCGTACCCCGCTGCCCTAATAGGTTCTACGCGAGCGGCAAGAACCGCGGAACAACTACCCGCCAACAGCGATGCGTCACCGGCCGCGACAAAACAGCCGACTTGTGGCGACCCTGACGGCAAGCTGCGTAGCCCCTGGCGCTAGCACCTCGGCGCTCGGCCCGTTCCAAGCACGGCCCTAAGGGCTCTTAAACTTAAACTGGCTCGTTACCCCGGTTGTTGTGTTCTTCATGTAATGCACAACTATTGCAGTACCATCGGGCGAATAGTGGACAACTTGCATCTTCACCCAGCCAGGTCCCTGGTACAGGGGGTCGCCAAAAGGACCGGCCATTATCACAGTGCCTCCGCCAGCCTGTGCGTCCTGCATCGTGAGCTGCTCTGCAAGGTTCGCCGGCCCGCGGCCCACGATATTGCCGCTGTTGTTGTGGACAAGTGTTTCGCTCGTCCCAACCGCGTAGCAGTGCAGATCCTCTACCTGCAAATTATAAACCATTCTCGACGCCGAAGCAACATGCAGCGCGGTCACCGGCAGCCGCCGGCCATCCTTAAGCAGCAGCGTGTCACCCAAACAAAGGTCTTTGGCATCAACCCATCGGCCCGGAACCTTCGCGTTCGCGGGCGCCTCCTCGATATGGTCAGGGCGCGGACGCGATTCAAGCGCCTCGCCTTCAATCACCCAGAACGGATGCAAGTCAGTAGCTGTGATTTCCTCGCCGTTAACGGTCACGGTAACCAAGTCGCCATTGTGTTCAAATGTGTAAGTTTCGAGCACCGGCCGGAGCTTCCACGATGCCGACGTGAGGTCAAAGGCCCAGACCATGTCACCGGCCTTGATGGTTTCGATCGGTCGCAGGCCGTCTGCGGTCGAGACGGGTGTTCCGGCCGGGAAGCAGTTCGAGTAGTCGGACGTTAGGCTGGCGATGTACGCGTCGTCGATCGTCGACACAACATTTCGGCTATATGCGGACACCGCGGCCGACTCTGTGTTAGCTAGCTGCCGAAGCCCGTTGACCGTTATGACACCGGCGGCCGGCGCTAGGTCTGCTACCGTGCCGAGTGTTTTCCCGTACTGCCCATAGCCGAGGGAATCGGCGGCCCCGCTGGCAAATTGATACCGATACGACTGGGCCACTTGGCCCTGGTTGAACTGCGCTTGGGTGACGGGCAGATTGTTGTAGGACTTCTGCAAGTCGTCGACTGCAGCGCCCAAATACAGGATTCCGCCGCCCCCGCTAAGGACAGTGGCGCCGGCGGCGAGCGCCGTATTGACGAAGCTCATCCCAAAATTTAGCTGCTTGTTGTTGTTAAAGCTTTCCCATGCCGCCTGG